>QQXM01000132.1 GCA_014610835.1 Erysipelotrichaceae bacterium 7770_A6 | reverse complement strand
AGCAGATTCAATTTTACGACTGGTACTTTTTTATTTCATTCTTCCTTTCCACTTCCTCATTTACATGTTACAGGAAGCTCGATTATTCAAATTCTTCAATATCAACATCCAATGGTTCATCTAATTCTTCAGAAACATATTTTCCACTCTTTTTTCTCTGTTTCACACATTCTGTAAGAATATATTCAATCTGACCATTGATACTTCTAAAATCATCTTCTGCCCAGCGAGCAAGATCATGATACAGTTTGGAGGAAATGCGTAATGGTACCTGTTTTTTCTTATCCACCATTAATATAGACTTCCAGAATTCACAACTGGCTGTGCATCCTTATTGCCACATAAGACAACTAACAGATTGCTGACCATCTGTGCTTTTCTTTCCTCATCTAATTCCACTACGCCATTTTCCTGTAATCTTTCAAGAGCCATTTCAACCATACCGACAGCACCATCTACAATCATCTTTCTAGCATCAATGATTGCACTTGCCTGTTGTCTTTGCAGCATAACAGAAGCAATTTCTGGTGCATATGCAAGATATGTAATACGTGCTTCCATGATTTCAATCCCTGCGATATCAACTTTCTTCTGGATTTCTTCTTTAATACGATTGGCAACAATTTCACTGCTTCCTCTTAAAGAACCATCATCTGCCTGTCCATCCCCTGTTGTATCAACATTCTCTGCAACATCATATGGGTAGACTCTAACAACATTTCTAAGTGCAGAATCACACTGTAAAGAAAGATATTCTTTATAGTTATCTACATTGAATACAGCTTTATATGTATCGTTGACTTTCCAGATAACGGCAATACCAATTTCCACTGGATTTCCTAAACAGTCATTGATCTTCTGTACAGCATTATTTAAAGTCATCATTTTCAATGAAATCTTATTGCTTGCATATTCTGTTTCTTTTGTATTAGAAGTCTGTAAAAGAAATGGTGCATGTGATGTATTTCCAACATCTCCAGACTGCGAAAGTTTTGTTTTTGCAGCAGGATTGATTGCAGTACAGAATGGATTGACAAAGTAGAAACCATCCTCTTTCAATGTACCTACGTATTTACCAAATAAAGTCAATACCAAAGCCTCCTGTGGCTTTAATACTTTCAATCCCGCAAACAAGAAACACGCGATGATAAATAATACTGCAGAAACAGTAATCAATAGAATATTCTCCTGATCACATCCGAAAATAAATCCAACGATACTGATTGTGAGTAAAACGATGATGCCAATTAAAGCAGCCATCCCATTCTTTCTTTTGTTTAATACAATTTCTTTCATAAAGAATTCTCCTTTGATATCAAAATGATATCATTTAGATACTAAAAGTCAATTAAGCAAAAAGAAAAGATATGTAAAATGTTATTACATATCTGCATGCTTATTTCTCTTACATATGATATAGGATACGAAAGAAATCACACCAACCGTAGCAATCGTTACAACTACATATTTCATATTGTTATCCTGTATAGCTTCATCATTTGTATCTTCTTCGATTTGAAGTGAAGCTGTATTTGTTGAAAAGGCTGTAGATACATGATATGTATGATCAAAATTTGTACGATCCATATAGTCTGTACATAATGCATTATCACTGTCTGTATCAAAGCTGGATCCAACCTTTTCTTCTACCGTAACAGTATATGGAGAGGTACCAGAAATGATTGGTTTTCCTTGTTGTGTGATTGTGACTAGATTTCCATCTGCATCGATAATTTCTCCACCACTTTCAATATTGAGGCAATTGACTTTACAGTCAGAAGAAACGATCCAGGAAGAGTCGGAAGAAATATTCATATTCAATGTACCTTGTTCTTCACAGGATGTACTTCCTGTATAACTGCTGCCATCTAACAGATACATATCTACTTTTGCATGACTTTCAACCGTAATATTTCCTACCATTGTTTCTTCACTGCCTGTCAGCTTTACATTCCCATTTGAAACATGTAAAAGATCTACATGGTCACAGTCAAAAGAAAGTAATGATTTATTTAAAACAATATTTGTATCCTGTCCATCCACATAAAACATGCTTCCTTCATCAATCATTGTAGATAGAATGGAATTACAGATATCAATTCTTGCTTTTTCCTTTGTGGAAGAATCCTGCACACATTGGATTCTGATACCATTTTTGATCAATTCATTCTGTAAAAGATGATTATTTGTAGAAGAGAGTTGAGAATTGTAAATGGATAGATGCTGTCCACCTTCTACTTCTGCAATTTTAGAATGACTTGCGTTACCACTGACATTATCTGCTTCTATCGTTCCATTTGCATGTAATAATGGTGCATCATTTCCATTTGTTGAAAGTATAGAATTTGTTAAAGAAATACTTCCATCATTTTGCTTTACATTGACTGCAGCACTTTGATTCCCTTGTGTTGTAATATCCATCTGGTTCGCAATGATTTGTCCACTAGAAACTGCTTCTAAACCATTTGAGGAATCATTACTTGTCATGATGGTACTGTCATTTGCATATACCATTGCTTTCTCATTTGCAACAATACCACTGCTTCCTTTTGATGTACTCTGTAGATCTGATTGATCAATCTTCGTAAAGGAAGAACCTGTTGTATATACAATTGAATTAGTACCATCTGTATTGATAGAATCTCCACTTTTTACAAGTGTATTTTGATCTAGTGTAACTGTTCCGCCATTCTGATTACAAATGACAGAATGATTGGGTTGCGTAGATTCTATCGTTTCATTCATCAATGACTCTTCACTTCCATCAATGATTTTATTTGTATGTGTTATTTGTTTATCGTCTGCATAGATTCTTGTCAATATTGAAATATTTGTTGATAACAAAACTGTTGAACATATCAGAAAAGCTGTTTTTCTATTCATCTTTTTTCCTCTTATTAGTATCTTAGCAATTTTTCGTTTTGTTAATGTGAATCATAGATGAATGATATGTGAACTTTATACTTGACATAGTCAAGTAGTGAGGATATATTTTTTTGAAGGAGGAAGTCATGTACCAAAAAACATTATCTTTCTATATCGCAATGATGTATCGAAACTTTTCATCCTTCACATCAAAAAAGCTGCAAGAAGCCGGGTTGAATTTCGGACTGTTATTTTTCATAATCTATATTGGAAAACATCCTGGCTGCTCTCCTTCTCAATTAAGAGAATCACTTTCTCTAGATTGGGGACATAGTCAAAGAAGTATCAGTCAACTGGCTGATAAAGGATTTATCACAAAGGAAAAAGAAGGAAGACATTACGTATTGAATTTAACAGAACGAGGAAAGAACGCTTTTTCTATCGCACACCAGGTATTCTTTGACTGGGATGAAAGTGTATTACAGACATTTACAGAAGAAGAAAAAAATCAATTATTTTTATTGTTAGAAAAAGCAGCCAAAGAAATAACTAAGGAGAAATAAAAATGAACTACGCAATCGTATGTACAAGTAAAACAGGCAACACAAAACAATTGGCAGATGCCATTCAATCTTCTCTTCCAGAAGAAAAAGTCATCTATGCGGGAATTCCTCAAGCGGAAGCTTTACAGGCTGATCGTATCTATGTAGGATTCTGGACAGATAAAGGAACATGTTGTACAGAAATCAAAGACTTTCTAAAACTCGCAAAAGACAAAGAAATCTTCTTGTTTGGAACTTGTGGGTTTGGTGGAAGTGAAGCATATTTTCAGAAAGTATTAACTGCAGTCAAAAAGAATATTGATGCCAGTAATACAATCGTTGGAACATACATGTGCCAGGGAAAAATGCCACAATCTGTTAAAGATCGCTATCTGAAAATGAAAAAGAGTCCTGTGCCAATTCCAAATGTTGATCAAATGATTGCTAACTTTGATGCTGCTTTGACACATCCAGATGAAGAAGATCTAGAAAAGCTCAAAAAAATGCTCTAAAATGGAGCATTTTTTATATCCAGGCAATGATGATTTCAATCATACATCCCGCAATCACTTCACACATACGATGTCCTAAGGATTCATTTAATTGCACAGACCGATGTAATTCTGCATTGATTTCATTGATCTGTTTTGCATGCAAACCACATTGATAACGCAAATTCAATGCATCATATACAACAATTAATGCAAAGATAAAGGCAATTGCAAATGTGGATGATGCAATCCCATCTTGTATAAAAATTGATGTTGCTAAACAGGCAACTGTACTAGAGTGTGAAGATAGCATTCCACCTGTTCCAACATACCTTTCCAGTTTAAAAGAATGATTCCAATAGCAAAGCAATACTTTCACTCCCTGTGCACATAGCCATGCGAAAAAAACAATGTAATAATATCAAATTCATTCCTGCCGTTACTATTCACCGATAAACAAAAATAAATAGAACAGGTAACCGATACTTAACAGTATCAGATCCTGTTCTGTTTTTTC
>QQXM01000131.1 GCA_014610835.1 Erysipelotrichaceae bacterium 7770_A6 | reverse complement strand
CACAGATCAGGAAGAAGTGCATGTGTTCTGTGGCAGTGCGTGCAGAAGACACGCTGTACTCTGATAATGATGAATTCAGGACAGTCAGGTACACAGATTCTTCTGGGATAGCGACCGTAAAAGACAAGAGAGCAGGATCCACAGAAAGGACATGGAAAAGATGAAATACATGAACAGCTTCTTCTGATTTCAGAATCATACTGGCTTTGAGAAATGATA
>QQXM01000130.1 GCA_014610835.1 Erysipelotrichaceae bacterium 7770_A6 | reverse complement strand
ATATTTCATCAAAAAAAGAGCCTTACATGTTGCCAGGTAAAACCCTATATTATTGATTTTGCTTAACTTAATGACATTGGCTGGAACAGTTCCCTTTTTCAATACCTAGGCTGATCGACTATTTTTTTTCGACTCCATCCAGCCATTTACAGATATAGTACGAAACAACACCTGCTACGACGGAGCTTATGAAAGCTATTAGATACTCCACGTGTACTCACCTCCTTTCCAGAGGTTGGGAGGAAGCCGACTCAATAATGATATCAGAAAGAAGATTACAGGTCCTATGAATAGAGAATGTAATCAAAAAAAGATAAAAAAATTCATTGATAATATAACGTAACCAAAGAGCCTCTTGGCCTTTGATTCTTTTTTGCCCTTTTATGTTTGTTTTAGAGAGATATTCATAACAATGCTGCTCAGGAGTAAGATTTCCGCTAATGTATTGATCAAGTTCCCTTTGATCATCTCTGATAATCAATGATTTCAGGAATTAAAAAACAAATCTTATGGAAAAGCTGTTAACTTTCGCTAAAGATTTGTTTTCTTGAATTTTCAATTAATATCACTAAGAATTTATTTCTCTTAACTTAATGACATTGTGAATTTCACTTCTTTTTTAGTCTTTAGGCATTTGATTAAAATGTCCACGTATTTCTTTTGTACGCACACAATTCACAAATGCTTTTGGATCAATTGCGAGAATGTTGCTGACAATTGCTTTTTCACTACTCTCATTGATTACAGAATAGATCATCTTTCTCTCATCATTCTTGTAAGAACCTTCTCCTCTGATGATCGTTGCACCATGTTGTGTAATAGCATGAATCATCTCAGAGATTTCATCTACTTTATTTGAAATAATAAACAAAGTCACCTGTGCATAATTTCGATATAACAAATGAATTGTCTGTGTTGATACATATTGGAAAATAATAGAATACAATGCTTTATCCCATCCAAATAAGACACCTGCCGTAATCAAGATTACCGCATTCAATCCAAGAACAAGGTTAAATCCATCCACATTATATCTAGATGAAAGAAAGATTGAGATAAAATCTGTTCCTCCTGTTGTTGTATCCACCATCAAGCATAAAGATATCGCTAGTCCATTCAACATTCCACCAAATACACTGATCAATAAAATATCTGAAGTTAATGTATACTTTGGAATCATATCTACAAGTACACTGTTTAACAGAATCATAAACAGAGAAAACAACGTAAAGTTTTTACCAATATATTTAAATCCGATATATACAGGTAATGCATTCCAGAATACATTTACAAATGTATAGCTGATTTCAATGTTGAAAAACTTTTGAAGAATTGCCTGTGTAAGAATGGTCAATCCCGTTGCACCGCCTGGATACAGCCCACCATTTCTTACCATAATTTTTATGTTCAGCGACATAATAATTGCCGCAATCACTACCATAAATGGTCTTAAATATTGTATTCGTTTTTGTTCTTTAAATGTCATAGATACCTCACCGCATGACCATTGTAACCCTTATTCAAGGCAGTTCCAATTAAAAAAGCAGATGTTTCCATCTACTTGTCTTCAAATCCAACAATTGGGATCTGTGTTGTGTCTTCTCTTTTTGGAAATTCCACATCTACCACTCTGGCAACTTCAATGTTGTCTCTCATTAAACCATTAATTAATACCATATGCGCTGGTAATGAATCCCCTTGAAAATCTTCTGGATTTCCAATATATCCAGCATGAACAGATCCATCGTCCAATGTCACCTGTATAAATTTCTGAATTAAAGCTTTCATCAGTTCTGCATTTGTCATTGCCATGTTTTATACCTGTACGCCTGCGCCTAATTCCTGCAGGGAACCATTTCCTTTCGCTTCTATTCCTTCAACAATAATGGAAGGATTTTTTCTTTTTAAATATGCCACAAATCTTTGTGCTTCTTCTTTTGAAATTGTTGTCATTGGTACAATTTCATCTTTTACAGATAGTTCTAATACCTGTTTTCCTTTTTCTTCATTTAGAAGTACTACTTTACTTACGGTGCTGCTTCTAACTTCACGAATATCTAATCCCTTTGCACAAAGCATACGATCTTCTAAAATCCATGAGCGATCAACGACACCACCCTTTTCATATTCTACTAAATCTTTCACTTGCTTCAATTGCTTTAAAACATGCAGCTTATCTTTGTAGTAGAAAGCTAACACACAAGCTAACAATATAATAAATATGAACATCAATGTATGAAATACAGCCAGCTTTTTTCTTGTTTCAATAAATGCAGTTATAAATATCAGCATTGGAATCCCAAACATAAAGAATGCATATTTCATACTGATCAATCCATAATAAAATCTTTTTATCATGTATCTATTTTATCACATAAGTCTAGTATTCATCGCGCTTTAAAATGTTTTCTGAAAGAAATTTATTCTTTTCATATCAAAAATAGTGACTATAATAGTTCACGTATGAAAAATAAACAGATGTCAGAAACATTTCTACTCGCTATGATCATCACATTTTCTGGTGGTCTACAAGATGCATATACTTATTTTGCTAGAAATAAAGTATTTGCGAATGCTCAAACAGGAAACATCGTTTTAATGGCATCTAAACTGTCTGATGGACAATATGCTGATGCTATCCGTTACGTATTTCCTCTCCTGTCATTTGCATTAGGCATCTTTGTTGCGGAACAAATCCAAGGATACTATAAAGAAGCAAAAAAATTACATTGGAGGCAAACAATCTTAATCTTGGAAATCGTTTCTTTATTTGTATCAGGATTTTTCAATGAAAACGGAAATCTTTATGCGAATTGTCTTGTATCTTTTTCTTGTGCAATGCAGGTACAGGCATTCCGCTCCGTACATGGCTATCCATATGCAAGTACAATGTGCATTGGTAATATGAGAGCAGGTGTTTCCGCATTCTCTCATTGGATGAGAACAAAGAATGAAGAATCTTTAAAAAAGGCTCTACATTACATTGGAATCATTATCACATTTGCATTGGGTGCTACGGTTGGATATTCTTGTATTCTTTACCTTGGTATGAAAACGATTTGGATTTCTTCAACATTACTACTGATAGGATTCTTAATGATGTTTGTACAGGACACAGAAAGAAGTAGATAATTTCTATTTCTTTTTTTATGCAAAATGGGGAAGTGTTTCCACATCCCCATTACACGGTACATATACATTTGAAAGTCCAATCGATCTTCTCAAATTATTGTAAGCCACACAACAACTTAAAATAGGAAAAAACTATAGTTTTACAATCTGAAGGAGTCAAATTTTGCAGTGTCATTAAGTTAAACCCGATACTTTTTTTGATAGGATGATAAGATACATTCCTGCCGTATTGGTAGGAATATTTTTATATAATGGCACAAAAACAAAAGACAATCTATACATTTACTTAACACAAAAGGTAAAAATGTATATTAGTTTTAAATTTAAGTTAGATAGTAAGAAATACCGTTTTAAATAATGAAGTAGTACACGTGATGTTATTTAGTATTTACTATAGAGTAGTAGGAAATAAATCTATATAAATTCAATTGTTGATTGAGCTTAGACATAGTAATTCATATAATAATCGATAGGTTTTTACTATGGAATAAAATATAATACAAAACGAGGATGGAAAGAATGCTAGATTACGAAAAAATAGGCCTATTTTTGTCAAATGAAAGAAAAAAAGAAAAGTTAACTCAAAAACAATTAGCTGAAAAATTAAATATTACTTTTCAAGCTGTTTCTAGATGGGAAAAAGGAATATCAATTCCCTCACTAGATGTTTTAGATGATCTTTCTCATATCTTTAGTGTAAGTATTGATGAAATACTAAAGGGAGAAAGATTTAATAAGCATTTTTCCTATGAAAAAGCAGGTGTTGATGTAAAAAAAGTAGATATTATAAATAAAAAAGCTAAAGATTTTGTTGAGATGGATGAGTATAATCCTTCTTTCAGGGGAGGAATATATGATTTAAAAAAATATTTAGCATTTGAACATCCCATCATAGTTTCAAGAGTACTTGAACCAGGATCAAAACAAAGAATAGCTATAGAATATGGATATATTGAGGAATTAATACAAGACATTTTTTTTACACTTATAAATGATATTTTGGCAACGGGAGCTAATCCGTTGTTTATTACAAATACTATTATAAGTTCTCATGAAAATATTGACTTGATAAATAAAATTGTAGCGTTATCCTATGCTGAAGCTAAGAAATATGATATTAAAATTTTAAAAGGACAGTATTCTATAAAACCTAAAGTAGTTGGCTATATTAGCAAAATGGTGAATTCAAGAAATAGAATAAATGAAAAGATCATCTTTCTTCATGTCAGCAATACGGAA
>QQXM01000129.1 GCA_014610835.1 Erysipelotrichaceae bacterium 7770_A6 | reverse complement strand
GGTTAAACAGGATTGATAGAAAGAGTGAGTATATTGTGAATGACTTGTTTTATGAGTCTTCAACAATATACCAGGAGATTAACATGAATAATGATAACATATTTATCAAACAAATTTTAAACATGACTGATGATGACTGTGATGTAACTGATTTTCGGGTAGAAGGTCATACCAAATACATTACAGTTGAAAAGCGCTCTTCCAATCAATACTGCCCTGTATGCGGAAGCAGACTTTATTCAAAGGGTAAAATCACACGTCATCCAAACAATCCTGTTCTGCAGGATGGATACGAACTTGATATTACTCTTATCGGAAGGCGCTGGAAATGCTCCAGCAGCGAATGCACATATACATGCGTAGATCAGTACTCCTTCATAGAAGCAGGAAAGAAGAACATAAAGCTTGTTCCTCTTATGATCATTAGAGCAATGAAGGATATCCATCTTACATACCGTCAGATTGCAGAGCGATACAACGTTTCTGATACATATGTACATGAAACGTTCATGAGATATGTAAGTCTTCCGCACCTTCCTCTTTCTCTGATCATATCCATTGATGAGGTGTATCTGGATATCAGCCCTTCAGAAAAGTATGCAGTAGTAATCATGGATTTTCAGACTGGAAATATCATTGATATTGTCAGCAGCCGCTGGAAAGAAAAGATGGACAGCTACTGGCTTTCCATTCCTGAAGAAGAGCGTGATTCTGTGTGTTTTTTGATTTCTGATATGTACAATCCTTATATCAACTACACAAAAAAATACTTTAAAAATGCGATATCTATCATAGATTCCTTCCATGTAATAAAGTGGATCAACAGTTCAATACTCACCTATATCAATCGTGTGAAAAAGAGATATGAGGCAGAGGATGAGAAGCGTCTGATTGAAAAGAATATGGCAACCAACAGAGATCATCAGACAATCAAGAAATCACGCGAACTGTACATTCTTACGCATGTAAAATGGGTGCTTCTGGAAGATTCTGATGATGTCAAAGACAACGGAAGACGATACAACTACGTTCTGAGGCAGTATCTTGATTCTACTGACTGGATAAAGATGTATCTGGATCTTGACCCGAAATTTCCGCAGATTCGAGAGCTGAGGCAGCTGTATGAAGATTTCAACAAAGGATATATTGATGATCCGGATGGTGCTTCTCAAAGACTGGACGAGCTCATCAGCATTTACAGTGAATCTGAAATATATTTCTTTAGAGACTTTTCCAAGACATTGAAGAAATACAAGCAAGGCATTATCAATTCTTTTATCTACACAACAAAACAGGAAAGCAGTACACACAAGGAAGTACTGCGAAGAATGTCAAATGGTCCTATGGAATCATTCAATAATATTCCATCTTCATTCCGTTCACAATCTCATGGTGTAAGCAACTTTGAATTTGTCAGAAACAGAATCCTCTGGTCCAGCAGAGATGATTCAGGTATCCTTGGAGTACCTGAATCAAAGAAAGAAATCCAGACTTGTACTTCTAAAAAAAGAGGTAAATATAAAAAATAATAGATAACAGTATTGAATCGGACAAAAGAAAAAGATAAGAACGAAATCATTTCAAATGACTTCAATTCTTATCTCTTTTCAGTTTTTTCTATGGCTTACTCCCCATAAGTGCTCCCCATTAGAATTTGGAGATTCCCCATCAAAATTTGGTAAGCCTCTAAAAAGCGTAATTGAATTTACTCAATCACGCCTTTTAACTCAGTTTTCTTTTTTAACCTGATCTGCTAATCTGCCATAAATTTCTGTCATATGGTAAAGCTTTTCAGCCAGTTTATCTGTAAATACACTTTCAGCTGCACGCCATGTCCAGTTTCCTCCTAATGTAGAAGGCGTATTCATACGTGCTTCATTGCCTAAGCCAAGAATATCCTGCATCTGAATGACCGCAAGATCAGATACGCTGCCATAAGCACTGCGGATAAAGCCCCAGTTATAACCTTCTTTTTTATCTAAGTGCATGTATTCAATCGCATGGTCTGCAAATCCTTCTGGTGCATCGTCCATCCAGCCCATAATTGTTTCATTGTCATGTGTACCTGGATAAACAACAGAATTATTTGTGTAAAGATGTGGAAGATAGCCGGATCCTGTGTCACGTGGATCAAAAGCAAACTGTAATACTTTCATTCCTGGATAGCCTGTATCTTTTACCATCTGAATCACTTCTGGTGTTAAGAAACCAAGATCTTCTGCAATAATACTGACTTTTCCAAGCTTTTCTTCAATTGTACGGAATAGTTCATATCCTGGTCCTTTTTTCCATACACCATTACGAGCAGTTTTATCTCCATACGGAATACAGAAATACGACTCAAAACCACGGAAATGGTCAATTCTTAAAATATCCACAAATTCAAACTGATAGCGGACTCGATTGACCCACCATGTGTAATCGTCATCCTTCATTTTATCCCAGTTATAAAGGGGATTTCCCCATAACTGCCCGTCTGCTGAGAAAGCATCTGGCGGACATCCTGCAACACCTGTCGGTTTCATATCTTCGTCCAGCTGGAACAATTCCGGATTACCCCAGATATCACTGGAATCAGGTGAAACATAGATCGGAACATCTCCGATAAGATACACTCCATGTTTCCGTCCGTACTCTCTCATCTTTTTCCATTGATGGAAGAAGAAATACTGCAGACCTAAATAGAATTCAACATTCTTCTGTAAACGGACTTTTTCATTCTCCAATGTTTTTGTGTCATGTTTGCGGATGTCTTCTTCCCATGTTGTATAAGCTTGTCCTTTATGATCATCTTTTTCAGCCATAAACAAGGCATAGTCATTAAGCCAGTAAGCATTGTCACGCAAGAAAGATAAATAATCTTCTGTCTGAACTGCGGAAAGTCTTTCCACGGCCTTTCTCAGTACAGTAAAACGTGCATTGTAAATCTGTGCATAATCCACGCAGTTTACGTCTGTACCGTAATTCTCATTTACATATTCTTCTTTCTCAAGATAACCCTCGTCACACAAATCATCTAAATCGATAAAATACGGATTTCCGGCATTTGAAGAAAATGACTGATATGGAGAATCACCATATCCTGTTGGCCCGATTGGAAGAACCTGCCAATAGGTTTGACCGCTTTTTTCAAGAAAGTCAATAAAATCACGTGCTCCCTTCCCCAAAGTACCAATTCCGTACTTTGAAGGCAATGAGCTGATTGGCATTAAAACACCTGCACTTCTTTTCATAAATTACCCCTTTAACCTTTAACTGCGCCAGCCGCAACACCTTTAATAATATATTTTTGACAGCTGAGGTAGAAAATAACGACTGGAATTAAAGCGAGGATCAACGCTGCCATAATCGCCCCCATATCAACTGAACCATAAGAACCTTTCATATACTGAATAACAATTGAAATTGTCTTATACTTTTTCAGATCTAGTACAAGGTACGGTAACAGGAAGTCATTCCATATCCACATTGTCTCCAGAATTCCTACTGAAATATATGTTGGTTTCATGATCGGTACAACAATTCTGAAGAAAGTCTGTAGTGGCGTACATCCATCAATCATAGCTGCTTCTTCAATTTCAATAGGAATGGATCGAACAAAGCCAGTGAACATAAATATTGCCAGTCCTGCGCCAAATCCCAGATATACTATTATGATACCAAAAGGATTGGTTAATTGTAACATATTTGCGACAAGTGACAATGTATACATAACCATCTGAAATGGAACAACCATACTGAACAGGCACAAAACGTAAATCATTTTTGTCCACCATGTCTTTACTCGTGTTATAAACCATCCGCACATACTGCAGAATAACAGAATCGCAGCTACTGAAAATACCGTAATAAATACTGTCCAGCCTACAGATTGCAGCAATCCATATTTACCTATTGCAGCACCGTAGTTTTCCCAGCCAACAAATGTTTCATTACTTGGAAGCTGGAATGGCTGTAAATTGATTGAATTTTTATTTTTGAAGGAATTCCATAAAACAATAAAGACCGGCATGATCCAGAAAATGCACAAAAATGTCAGAAAAGTACTGCCAATAATTCCATTTTTCTTATTTTTTTCATGCATGTTACTGTTGAACCTCCTTTGACTTTGTAAAGTATTGCTGCAAACCAGCCATCACAATAACAATTAAGAAGAAGATAACAGCTTTCGCCTGACCTACCCCTTCAAAGCCGACACGACCATAGAATGTCTGATAAATATTAAGAGCCATTAATTCTGTCTTTTTCATCGGTGCCCCACCTGTCAAAGCAAGGTTTTGATCAAACAGTTTGAAACCGTTTGTCAATGTTAAGAAAGTACAGATTGTAATACTAGGCATCATCATTGGCAAAGTAACTCTGAACAGTTTCTGTACACCATTAGCTCCGTCAATTTCAGTTGCTTCCATAACGTCTGTAGGAATTGCCTGCAAACCTGATATGTAGATAATCATCATATATCCAATCTGTTGCCAGCACACAAGAATGACCAGCCCCCAGAAACCAAGCCTTGCGTTCAGATTTAAGGCTGTATTGAAATGAACAAGAATTCCAGAGAATATTAACTGCCATATGTATCCTAAAACGATACCGCCAATCAGATTTGGCATAAAGAAGACTGTTCTGAAAAGGTTTGTCCCCTTAAGTTTCTGTGTTAGCGCCATAGCTAAGAAGAAAGCAATAATATTAATGATAATGATAGTTGCAATAGCGAAAGCCAGTGTAAGGAAGAAGGAATGCAGATATGTTGCATCTGCAAACAGTTTTCTGTAATTTGCAAGTCCCACAAAATGCGCATCCTTGACGGTTGTAAATTTTGTAAGCGACAGATAAATGCCTAGAATGAACGGGATTACAAATCCAATCGCAAAAGCAGCCATGACCGGTATGGTAAAAATCGGCCAATACTTTTTCATGTTTTTCTGCATAAAGACCTCTTTTATAAAAGAAACAGGCTGAGTGAATATTTTATCGCCCAGCCTGTTAACAGCTTATTCAGTCAGAATAATTGATATTATTCAGCTGTAGCTTCTTTTTCAACTTTCCAGTTATCAACAAATGCGGATACAACATTCTTCCAGTTAGCATCTGTCTGATCAGCTGCGTAAACTGTAAGAGCCTGTCCAAGATCATTCTTCCAGTTTTCGGAAGGCATTGTTGTAAAGTTCCAGGATACTGGAGTAGCTGTATTTGCATTTGCCAGCTTGAATAATACGTTTGTAGATTCTGGATTCTTATTGAAAGGAATATTGAAGCCCATCTTATCACCAGATGTCATTGCTTCTACACCCTTATCAGATGTAACACACCAGTACATAAAGTCTAAAGTAGCTTTTTGATCTGCTTCAGAAGCCTGTGAGTTTACACACCAGTAGTTTTCAGTACCCATGCAGATACCTTCGTTTTCATCATCTACACCAAAGTAAATTGGAAGGTAGGCAATGTTTTCATCACCAATTGCCTTTACAGCATCGTATTCCCATGTACCATTCTGGTAGAATACAGCCTTTCCATCTACAAATTCTGCTTCAGACTGATCGCCAGTTGCTGTAGATAACTGAGAAGGATCAATTGTAGAGTTGTTAATGTACAGATCCCAAACAGCCTTGTAGTTGTCTAAATACTTTCCTGAAAGTTCATCTTTGTTATCAACACCGTCTGCCTGATATTCATAGTAAATTGGCAGATTAGCTAAATGTGTCTTAAATCTCCAGTCACTGGATCCATCCATGCCTGCAGATGTAAATGCACTGAATCCAAGTTCATCTTTACGAGCTGTAATATCTTCTGCAACTTCCTTCAGCTTATCGAAAGAAGTGATTTCAGAAGCATCATATCCAGCTTTCTTTAACAATGCGTTATTCGTAATAAGACCATAGGCTTCTGTAACATAGCCAATACCCGCAACCTTATCGCCATCTTTCAATTCATATGCCTTGTTTGTAAGTTCCTTATCTACATCTGTTCCAGAAAGATCCGCACAATAGTCCTTCCATGAAGCAAGACCTATAGGGCCATTTACCTGGAATAATGTAGGAGCTTCACTTTTTGCCATTTCAGATTTCAATGTCTTTTCATATTCACCAGATGCAGCTGTTAATACTGTTACTGGAACACCTGTTTCCTCAGTATATTCCTTTGCCAGATCCTGCCAGTATTCATCAGCTTCAGGTTTGAAATTAAGATAGTAAACTCTTCCCTTAGAGTCTGAGCCAGTAGCAGAAGTTCCACTTGCACTGCTACAGCCAGCGATCATCGTAGCTGCTAAAGCCATCGATATGATAGATTTTCTGTTCATTTTATCCTCCTTGAACAATTCATGACACCTGTCAATTGAAGTATAATGATTTTACGAATATTCCTCCGGATGAATATTTATGAAACCGTTTACAACTTGCATTCTATATTAGTTCAACTATTTCTTTTTTACAATACTTTTGTGTTAATTTTATGAATTTCTTTTCACATTTTTCTCACAATTCTTTTTTTACTTCCAGATTTTTTCCTTCTGCATCAAATACATGAATGACTGCAGGTTCAAATGTAAACTGAATTGTTTCTCCCATACGGAAGTTTCTGTTACTGTTGCCCTGGGTATCAACAATCATGACACCTTCTTTTTCCTGAACACGAATATGAACGTTGATATGTGATCCCATCATTTCACTGACATCTACAGTTGCCTGAATCATCTGGCCTTCGCGCTGAGTCAATTCCATATGTTCTGGGCGAACGCCAATTGTAACCTTTTGTGCCTCTACACCTTTCGCAGCCATCTTCGCTTCCTTTTCAGGTGAAAGTTCAATTTTTACACCATTCAGCTCAACATAGTATTTCATCCCATCTTTGATCAGTTCTCCATCAAAGAAGTTCATCATAGGCACCCCAATAAAACCTGCCACAAAAAGATTGACAGGTGTGTCATATACCTGCTGCGGAGTACCAATCTGCTGAACGACACCATCCTTCATGATAACAATACGATCTCCCAGGGTCATTGCTTCTGTCTGATCATGTGTGACATAAATGAACGTTGTATCAATACGTGATCTTAGCTTGATGATTTCAGCACGCATCTGATTACGCAGCTTTGCGTCCAGGTTAGATAAAGGTTCATCCATTAACAGCACTTTTGGTTCTCTTACAATGGCACGCCCAATAGCAACTCTTTGTCTTTGACCACCAGAAAGTGCCTTAGGTTTACGATCCAGATATTCTGTTATACCAAGTATTTCCGCTGCTTCATCTACTTTTTTCTTAATCTCTTCTTTCGGCATTTTTCTCAGTTTCAGTGGAAATTCCATATTCTGTCGAACTGTCATATGCGGATAAAGCGCATAGCTCTGGAATACCATAGCAATGTCGCGGTCTTTCGGTTCGATATCATTCATAAGTTTATTGTCAATGTAAAGCTCGCCTTTTGTAATTTCCTCAAGACCAGCTACCATGCGTAATGTTGTTGATTTACCACATCCCGATGGACCGACAAGTACAATAAATTCCTTATCTTTGATTTCAAGATTGAAGTCATCTACAGCTAATACTCCTTCGTCTGTTGTTTTCAGATTATTATGCTTGTGATGCCCTTTCTTTTCATTATTAGGATAAATCTTGCAAATGTGTTTTAATTCCAGTGTTGACATACTTTCTCCTTTTAGCCCCACCATAAAGTGGATTATGAGGGATATTTTCCCTTCTGGCATATCTGTAATCGCTTACATTTAAAACTAAGTATATTCTTCATTTTTTTAAAATCAACCATTTTGTGATTGATTTGTGAAAATGTTTGTTAAGGTTTGTTAGATTTGTGCAAGCTTAATGTCAAAACGGTGAGAACACGCAACAAAAAAAACACACCAATAAAGCAAATCGCGGATAGCATGTATGATAAACATGCTGTTTTTTAATAATTAATCAACATTTCCATTAGTTTTATGGTTATTTCAAATAAATTATCAGTTATATTTTTTTCGTTTTCCATGAATATAAATAGATTAGTGTAGTCTTGAAGAATTTCCTTTTTGAAACCTTTATGTTTTCCTAAAAAGAATTTATATCTGCTGCAAAGTTGATCTATTGGCTCTAAATGTTCATATGCTTCTTCTGTATTTGATTTATACATTTCTCTGCTCAACTTCATCTGATTGGCAGTGTAAGTCAATGATGTATCTTCATCACCTATAAGATGACTGCCTGGAACAATATGTTTCTTACATATTTCATAGTTCTTCATTCTTTGAGGTCTTCCGTGATTAACTATCAATGCAAATGATTTCTTTTTATCAGTTGCAATCAGGATACATATTTTATTTCTTGATATTCCTCTAGGTTGTTTTTTAACTTTTTTAATCTTGCCTATTTCATCTTTATATTCAATTTTCGATGCATCTTCATGAACATATGTTTCATCTATAAATACAGGACTATTAAGCACAATATCGTCTTGATAATTTTTTAGTACCTTAAATATTTTTCTCATCCAAATTGAACCTGTAACTGTGGATATTTTAGCAGTTGTACAGGCGGCAGCGACAGTTGTTCCATTCAGGATACATTCAAGAAATGCATACCATGCTTTAATGTTTATTTTTGATGAAAAGAACAGTGTATCAGCTGCAATATTAAAATTCTTTCCGCAACTTTTGCATACAAATCTTTGCGTTCCATTTTTGTCTTTTCCGTTTTTTGAAATATCTGAACAATGACATCTTGGACATTCGATCTGTTTATCTTTCTCAAGTAGACTTTCAAACGCTTTGAAATCATGTAAATGATATTTCTTATAATCATCAAGTATTCTGGATAAAATTTGTACTTCAAAAACATCTTTGATTTTTTCTAAAAGTAAAGACAAATCCTTATAAGAGGAACATCTGGTCTAGCGGTTCATACATTCCTAATATCTTTAAGCAATAACTCAGCTAGGATATAGTCGCCAGACCAAGACCGAAAGGACTGAGTTACTGCTTAAAAACATCCTTTCTCGGTCTGGCTCTTATACTATATGATGATTATTTATAAATATCTATATCCGCGATTTGCTTTATTGGTATGTTTTTATTTGCTTTCTTTTAGGCTATATTAGCAAAATGGTGAATTCAAGAAATAGAATAAATGAAAAGATCATCTTTCTTCATGTCAGCAATACGG
>QQXM01000128.1 GCA_014610835.1 Erysipelotrichaceae bacterium 7770_A6 | reverse complement strand
GATTTTCCTTCAAGACCTCATGAACATCATATTATTTTACAATATGTCAAAACCTCAACCAATTTTGGATATTCAAAAAATCACTTCTCAGTGATTTTTTTGTTACTTTCTATTGTACTCTTCCGCAATGATATCTGCACATCTTTCAACAGATAAGGAAGAACTCTTCAAACACAAATCATAGTTCAATGGATTACCAAACTTCTGATCCGTATAGATTTCATAATATGCTGCTCTTTTCTTATCTTTGTCTTTCAATCTCTTCTCAGGATTGATATTTGATTCACCATATTGTTCAACAATTCTTTTTGCACGAAAATCCATATCTGCATAAATAAATGTTTTCAACAAAGATACATCAGCATCTTTCAGTACATAGTCTGCACATCTTCCAACAATTACACAGTTTCCTTTTTCTGCAAGTTCTTTAATGATACGACACTGTTCACTCCAGATCGTTAATTGATTGCTTTGTCCATAGTATCCAACATTTCCCAAAGAAGCGAAGAATCCTGAACTTTCCATATATTCTCCATTTTCTTTGATGTATTCTTCCGCAAAGCCGCTCTTTTTTGCAATTTCTGAAATGATCTGGCTGTCATAACATGGAATTCCCAGCTTTTCAGCTACCAGTTTACCAACTGTTCTTCCGCCACTTCCAAACTGACGGGAAATCGTAATTATCTTATTTGTCATATTAAATATGCTCCATTTCTAACTCAATCATAGCACGCATTTTTGACATTTGCACATAATTGTTCAATAAAAATTCACGTAAAAATTAGCACTCTATAAGCAGCTGTGCTAATATATAATAACAATGAAATGAGGTGATCGATTTGAACCAAAATAACAATAAAAACAACTCAAATAAGCCAAAAAAACCAATCATCTATTACTATGCAGTTGTTATGCTGGTATTAGCCATGTTAAATCTCGTCATGGTTCCATTCATGAAGACAGCGCAGATAGAAGATGCGAATTATTCCACATTCGTAAAAGAAACAAACAAAGGAAACGTAAAAGAAGTACAGGAACAAAGCAACCAGATTCTATACATGTTAAAAGACAGCAAAACAGTCTACCGCACAGGTAAATTTAATGATCCTGATCTGATGACACGTCTAGAAGATCACAACGTTGACTTTACGGCAGAAATTGTTGAAGAAACTTCCCCATTCCTGCAGTTTTTAATCGGATGGATCATTCCAATCTTCTTCGCAACGCTTCTATTACGCGCATTAATGTCAAGAGGAAGCAAAGGTGGTGGCATGCCTATGGGCGGCAACATGTTTGGCATGGGCAAAAGTAACGCACGTGTCTATGACAAGAATAAACAAAGGATCCGTTTCAGTGATGTCGCTGGTGAAGATGAAGCCAAAGAATCGTTACAGGAAATTGTTACATATCTAAAAAATCCAGGCATGTACAAAGATATTGGTGCAACAATGCCAAAAGGCATCTTGCTTGTCGGTCCTCCTGGAACTGGTAAAACAATGCTCGCAAAAGCTGTTGCCGGAGAAAGTAATGTTCCATTCTTCTCCATCTCAGGTAGTGAATTCGTTGAATTATTTGTAGGTATGGGTGCTTCTAAAGTCAGAGACTTATTCAAACAGGCAAAAGAGAAAGCACCATGTATCGTATTCATCGATGAAATTGATGCCATCGGCGGAAAGAGAAATGCAAGTGGCATGGGTGGAAATGATGAAAGAGAGCAGACACTCAACCAGTTATTGACTGAAATGGATGGATTTGAAGGAAACAGCGGTGTTATTATCTTAGCCGCTACAAATAGACCAGAAAATCTAGACCCAGCCCTGTTAAGACCTGGAAGATTTGATAGAAGAGTTCCTGTAGAACTTCCAGATTTGCAAGGCAGAGAAGACATCTTGAAAGTGCATGCAAAGAAAGTGAAAACAGATGGCAATATCGACTTCAACATGATTGCAAGAATGGCATCTGGTGCATCTGGTGCTGAACTTGCCAACATTGTCAATGAAGCTGCATTAAAAGCAGTCAGAGAAAAAAGAAACTGTGTTACACAACAGGATCTAGAAGACAGTATCGAAGTTGTATTTGCTGGATATCAGAAAAAGAATGCAATTCTATCTGATGAAGAAAAGAAAACTGTCTCTTATCATGAAGTTGGTCATGCACTTGTCGCAGCTTTGCAGACACATTCAGCACCTGTACAGAAGATTACAATTATTCCAAGAACTTCTGGCGCATTAGGTTATACAATGCAGGTAGAAGAAGGCAACCATTACCTCTATACAAAAGAAGAGCTGGAAAATCGTATCGCAACATTTACTGGCGGCAGAGCCGCAGAAGAAGTTGTATTTGGACGTATTACAACAGGTGCATCTAATGATATCGAGCAGGCAACAAAGATTGCTCGTGCAATGATTTCTCAATATGGTATGTCAGACGATTTTGACATGGTAGCAATGGAATCTATCAATAATAAATATTTAGGTGGAGATGCAAGTCTAGCTTGTTCAGATACAACCGCTTCTCAAATTGATCAGCAAGTTGTTGCATTGATCAAGAAACAACATGATAAGGCAAAGAAACTATTGGAAGATCATAGAGAAGATCTCGATCGTATCGCAAATTATCTATATGAAAAAGAAACAATTACAGGTGAAGAATTCATGGATATTTTAGATCATCCTGAAAAGTATTCTAATAAAACTGAAGTTGTTGATGCTGAATTTGTTGAAAAGGAAGATTAATTTCTTCCTTTTTTCTTCTTGAAAGACTTTTCATAAATATGTAAATATTTTAGTAAAAATTTTCTGAAAATAATTGACTTAGTTTTTTCATTGTTTTACTATAATCCTCGTAGAAACTGAAACGCAGTGAACAGAACATACTTCACTTCATCAAGCTTCTTAGAGAACTGCCGGTTGGTGTAAGGCAGATAAGCAAGAGAAATGAAGTCTCATCTGGGAGTAGCGCACTGAACAACTTAACGCTTTGATCAGAACACGCTATATCTGATAGAACTTTACAAGAGAATTGCCATACGGTGAAAGGCAATAAGAAAGTCAGATTATAGTATCCTCTGTGAGCAGCGCTCTGAATCAAGTAAGATGCGCCGGACCCCTCCGATATCAGGGTACTCGTTGTTGGACGAGAAAAAAGTGGTTAGTATTTGACTAACAAGCAAAGTGGTACCGCGGAAGATTACGTAGCTTTCGTCTTTGCATCCTTCTTAGATGCATCAGGCGGAAGCTTTTTTGTTACTTATGATTCAGTTTCATATAAGATGCCAAAATGGCAAAAGGGGAAATGAAATGAACAGTTTATTTATCTTATTGTTCGCAGCCGTAGCATTAATGGCTGGCTACTTACTCTACGGACGCTGGCTTGCTAAAACGTGGGGCGTTGATCCAAAAGCAGACACACCTGCTGTTAGACACAATGACGGAAAGGATTATGCACCAGCAAGCAGACTGACAGTATTTGCTCACCAGTTTTCATCCATTGCAGGTGCCGGTCCTGTACAAGGTCCAATTCTAGCTGCAGTGTTTGGCTGGGTACCAGCACTTCTTTGGCTATTAATTGGCGGTATCTTCTTTGGTGCAGTACAAGACTTCTCAGCTTTGTATGCTTCTGTGAAAAACGATGGTAAATCCATTGGCTTGATCATTGAAAAGTACATTGGTAAAAAAGGGCGTAAATTCTTTACATTATTCTGCTGGCTATTCTCATTGCTTGTTATTGCCGCATTTACTTCCATGACATCCTCCACATTTAATGGTTTTGTTACAGGTAGTGATGGTGCAGTGACACAAAATTTCAATGGCGCAGCTGCAGCTACAATTTCATTCTTATTTGTTGGCTGTGCAATTGTATTTGGTTTGATTCAGAAGAAATTTCCAAATTTAAAAGAATGGCATAAAATTGTTATCTCATTAGCATTCATTGTATTTATGTTTGCTGCTGGTATGAAAATGCCAGTTTACTTAACAGCTTCCCAATGGAACTACGTCATCATGGCTTACCTTTTTATTGCTGCAGTGGCTCCTATGTGGTTACTCATGCAGCCTAGAGACTATATGACAACATTCATGTTCCTTGGAATGATTATTGGTGGTGTCGTTGGCGTATTTACAGGACATCCAGAAATGAAATTAAATGCATTCAATGGTTTCGTATTAACAAGTGATGCAGGTGCAAAAACATATATGTTCCCTACACTTTTCGTAACTGTTGCGTGTGGTGCAATCTCAGGATTCCATTCACTTGTATCCTCAGGAACATCTTCCAAAACAGTTTCAAATGAAAATGATATGCTGCCCGTTGGTTATGGTGCAATGATTCTTGAAACATTGTTAGGTGTCATCTCACTGATCGTTGTTGGTGCAGTTGCTGTAAATGGTGCAGTACCTAGTGGATTAACACCATTCCAGATCTTCTCTCAAGGCGTAGCAGGATTTTTGGAGAATGTTGGTATTCCAGCAAATGTTGCCAACGTATTTATGACAATGTGCATCTCCGCATTAGCATTCTCTACACTGGATTCCGTAGGCAGAATCGGAAGACTCTCCTTCCAGGAATTATTTACTTCAGACGATGAAGATCCTTCTGTAATGCCAGCATGGAAGAAAGTTGTTACAAACCAGTACTTCGCTACAGCAATTACATTATTTTTAGGATATGTATTATGCTTAGGCGGCTATTCAAACGTATGGGCATTATTTGGAAGTGCCAACCAGTTACTTGGTGCTCTTGTATTGATCTCTATTGCTGTATTCATGAAAGCAACAAACAGAAAATCATGGATGTTCTATTTCCCTATGATCTTCATGTTCTGCGTAACATTTACAGCGATCGTATTGAATGTCATCACAAACGTAAAAGCATACATGGCAGGTACAGCAGTATTCCTCGTCAATGGTTTACAGCTTATCGTTGCAGTATTCTTAGTTGTACTGGCAGTTATTGTCGCAGTGCATTGTGTTAAGATCTTAGTATCTATTGGAAAAACTCCAGAAACAGTAAAAGTTGGAAAGGATGGAAAGCAGGCAGCTTAATATGACAAAAAAAGATTTAGATTGGGGAAACATTGGTTTCAAATACAGACAAACAGATAAAAGATTTGTCGCAAACTTTAAAGATGGTAAATGGGATGAAGGATCTTTGGTTGATGATCCAACTGTTACATTGAATGAATCTGCAGGCATGCTTCAATATTGCCAGCAGGTATTTGAAGGCATGAAAGCATACACATGGGAAGATGGAAGTGTTGTATGTTTCCGTCCTGATATGAATGCTGAAAGAATGTATAATTCTGCTCAGCGCATTGAAATGCCATCTGTACCAAAGGAATTATTCTTAAAGGCAATTGATGAAGTCGTTAAAGCAAATATTGACTGGGTACCTCCATATGGCAGCGGTGCATCACTCTATATTCGTCCATACGAGTTCGCTACAGGCATTGTTATTGGTGTTGCTCCAGCAGACGAATATCAATTTCGCGTATTCACAACACCTGTCGGTCCATACTACAAAGGCGGTGCAACACCAATTGCCATTCAAGTATCCGACTTTGATCGTGCTGCACCTAGAGGAACAGGAGCTGTTAAGGCTGGCTTGAACTATGCGATGAGTTTGCATTCTTCTGTGATTGCACACTCTAACGGATATGCTGAAAACCTATACCTGGATCCTGCAACAAGAACATACGTTGAAGAAACTGGCGGAAGCAATGTTATCTTTGTTGATAAAGATGGAAATCTTGTCGTACCAAAGAGTGATTCCATTCTTCCATCTATTACTAGACGCTCTATTGTTTACATTGCAGAGCATTACTTAAATCTGAAAGTTGATGAAAGACCTGTACGCTATGATGAAATTAAGAATTTCCAAGAATGTGCTCTCTGTGGTACAGCTGCAGTGATTTCTCCTGTAGGAAGAATCGTTAATCACGATGAAGTGATTGAATTACCATCTGGCATGGAAAAAGCTGGTGAAGTTGTGTCCAAACTATACGATACAATCACAGGCATTCAATCTGGAAAGATTGAAGCTCCAGAAGGCTGGATCAGAAAAATCTGTTAAATCACAAAACACGTGTTCAAATTCTGGACACGTGTTTATTTTGCTTTTATAGAGTTTTTATTTCTTCTTCACTTAATCCTGTCATTTCTACAACCAAATCCAGTGACATTCCTTTTGAGAGCATTTTTTTAGCAATCTCAATTTTTGATTGCTGCATACCTTGCGCTTTTCCTTCCTGCAGGCCTTGTGCTTTTCCTTCTTCCAAGCCTTGTGCTTTTCCTTCTTCCAAGCCTTGTGCTTTTCCAGCTTCAATTCCTTCTTTTAAACTTTTTGCTTTTTCTTCATCAACCAACGCATCTAAATATTCATCTAAATTCATGTAATCTAACCTTGCACTTTCGTCTTTCTTGACAGTGGCAACAGCTTTTTCAATTGTTTTTGTAAATGCATCCTTCGCAATTCTTTTTTTCAAAAACATCAAAAAGAAATACAATTGCGAATCCTCTGTATCACTGTCTGGATTTAAGAAAATTGTAAAACGTTTATCTTCAAGAATCAATTCTGAACATTCCAAACACATAGAAGCAAATGTATATCTTGGAAGTCTCATTCCAAAATAATCTTCCAGACAAATGAAGATCACAATACTTTTCTTCATATTCTGATAATCACCAGCTTTTACGTACTTTGCATCCATTTGCGAATGGTACATTCTTGAACGTAGTGGAAAATTCAATAACTTTCTCACTTGCATTTCGACATCAATATAAGAATCTTCCCCTTCTAACAAAACATCAAAACGTGTGATTTTTCCACCATATCTTGCCTGAACATGCTTTTCAACTCCCGCAATTCGAATATCTTTCACTTTTTTTCCCAAAGCCAGTTCTACAATTCCTTTTGCGATATTCAAATTTCTTTTATCCTCTAAAACAGTTGTAAACATGTAATTATCCGAGAAAGATAATTCATCAAATGGTTTCATTTTCTTGCCCATATGTAAGCCTCCTATACTTACATATTCACAATTTTTTCCAAAATTCCATGAAATTCCTTCAATTTCTGATTGTATCTGTTGTAACGCCCGTAATATATCCATCTAATGCATTCATTACATCTATACTATTAATTCCCCACAATTCTAATGGAATATCATTTTCTTTACAGAAATCCAGGTATGACATCTGTGCAGCATAATGCACATCTAAAAAGACATTGCACCCATCTTCTTTCATTGCTTTCACATTTGATTGAATATCAGACACATCACTTTTGCTTCCAGCTAAAAAGCCAAGCATATCTGTCTGATCATACTGTGCAACCATACGCAACAAATCACTAGAGAAGGAAATCCATTCCACTTTTCCAACCATCTCATATTTTTCGACAATATCAAAAATCATTTTTACCTGGTCTTCAGAATGAATTGTTTCTGTTTTCAACTCAATATAAGGTGTAATGAGATTTGCTTTACAATACGCTATAAATTCTTCCAAGGATGTAATTGTCTGTCCACGCAGATCAAATTGTTTTGCTTCTTCTTCCGTGATAGAATCAATCGCTACATTAATTCCTGCCATATGAGATAACGTAGGATTATGTAATAAAACCGGCACTTCATCACTTGTTAACTGTACATCTGTTTCCACATATTGATAATTCATCTTTTTACTTTCAATATATGCAGCCAATGTATTTTCAGGTGCATTCACATGATACCCGCGATGATTGATCAAACGAATGCCATCAACACTTGTATCTTTCACATATTTACTTACTGGTAGAGAATACGTTTCATCTGCCTCTTCATTTGCTTCTGCAACTGGAAAATAATACCGATTGGCGGCATACACTTCATTCGAAACAATATTTCCATTTTCATCAAAACGAACTTCACGTCCATCATTCAATACAATGGAAGAATTCACTTTTCTCTTTCCATCATCCTGATGATTCAGACAATAAAAACCTTTTTCACCCTTCACAAAAACAAGACGATCTTCATCTTTTCCAGCAATTTGTCCCTGTTCATACCAGAATCCATCATCCCATTCATGATGAAAAACATTCCCATCTTCATGTATTTTATATTTCACACCATCAACACTACAATCAGAAGTCATCAAATATCCATTATCATCATACAAATGATATTTCTCACCATCCTGAAACAAGCCTTTCACAAGCTGTCCATTTTCATCACTACGAACAGAGTATGTCTGTTCTTTATTTGTCTTTACCACAAATACATGATTTTTCAAAGCTTCTTTATTTCCATCCACAAACGTATGGTCAATTGCAGAATAGCTGATTTCTTTTGTCGGATCCGATTCATCTATAATGGATGTAAATGGATAATATTCCGCATACACATCCTTTGCAAAAAAGAAGCAAGGTATCAGCAACAAAAAAACAATCAATATTTTCACCCAGCGTTTCAGATGTTTTTTCTTCTTGTGTTTAAACTTTTTCATCACAATTATGATACCTTTTTCTTTTCTTCATAACAAATTAACATTTCTTAACATTTTCTTGTACAATATGGTTAGAAAGATACTGTAATTCCACACATAGATAAGGGAGACAATTTATGAATATACATGATCTATACGACAAATGGATCAATACATCCGATCGTACAGTCATCCGATTCAACCCATTCACACTACTCACGCCCTATGGTTCAAGTAAATATACCATTGAACAAAGATTAAATTTTCCATATATATATATATAT
>QQXM01000127.1 GCA_014610835.1 Erysipelotrichaceae bacterium 7770_A6 | reverse complement strand
ATGTTCATATACACAATTCCATATTTGGACTTGAATAAACTGTTGAATTCAGGAAATACGACATCTATGCATTTCTGCAGACGATTTAAGAGTTGATTTTCTTCTTCCTTGAGATTGTGGTGTTCTCTAGTCAGCAGCTTCTGCTCATACAGATCAAAGCTGCTGTATTTTGAAATACGGTAAGATTTGACGCGCTGGTTAGAAGAAAGTACATCACA
>QQXM01000126.1 GCA_014610835.1 Erysipelotrichaceae bacterium 7770_A6 | reverse complement strand
TTCTGCTCATACAGATCAAAGCTGCTGTATTTTGAAATACGGTAAGATTTGACGCGCTGGTTAGAAGAAAGTACATCACAGATAGTCAGAGTATCCAGCTTGTCATTCTTAGAGATTCCGCCCTGCATTTTGCGGGTAAGGTTAGTAGCAACAGGATTGATCAATGCAACCTGATAGTTTCTGTCCAAGAGAAACTTCAGTAAAGCAAGATTATAGTGACCTGTATCCTTCCATACCGATGAGAATATCTTTCTGAGGTAAATGTTTAAAGGAAGAAAGCAGCGCATTGAATCCATCTCTGTTGTTTTCGAAGAATACAGGTTCAACAAGAATTTCACCTGTTTCCTTTTCAAGGAGACAGAAAGAGTGTTTGAGTTTACCAATGTCAATACCGACTAAATACATAAGAATACATCCTTTCAAAAATAAATGCGATGTGTTTGATACCACAACACTTAAACCACAAAACCTGGTGCAAAATACGAATTCAAAGACTCATCTAACTAATCATTGTTCTGGAATAAGGCGTGGTAAGACCCTTTTCAAAGTAGTCAAAGCTACAAGGAGAAATACAAATCCACATTCACATATTTCAATATTCTACAAGATACATCGAACCGTTATCAATCACGGTTAAACAGGATTGATAGAAAGAGTGAGTATATTGTGAATGACTTGTTTTATGAGTCTTCAACAATATACCAGG
>QQXM01000125.1 GCA_014610835.1 Erysipelotrichaceae bacterium 7770_A6 | reverse complement strand
AAATCATTTCCAATAAACAAGATATTTTCCTGATTGAGATACAGCTTTGCCATCAGAAGATAATTATCACATCCTCTGCCAAAGGAAATACTTTTACATCCCGTTGCATACTCTATCATCTTTACAATTGCAGCATTGCCAATCATACGCAACCCATCTACAAACTGTACATTGCGATTATCACTGGAAACAAGCATTGCACCATCCTGTACAGCCAAAGAAATTCTTGAATAATCATAGTATGTACTTTTTTTATTCATTCCTATAATGATAAAATCTGGATGATCAAATGTAATCTGATAGTTTCCTTTTTCTAAAACTTCTTTAATTCCAGCGCCACCTAAATAACACGCTTTCTGCATGTCTGGATAACGTAAATGCATATAGTCTCTACAAGCCATACTGCTTGTATAAATTGAAGATGGACGAATATAGCGAAACCCTCTTTCTACAAGATAGTCAGCAATATGATCCTGGATTCTTCCAGACTGTTCTGTCACAATGATATATGGCATCCCTTCTTCTTCGAGTTTCTTCATAAAAGCAATTGCTCCTTTCGAAGCAATTCCATTTTTCACCAAAACATCTAGCTGTATGATATAGCTTGCATCAAACATAATAATCCCTACGATATTTTATCATAGATTGTGGTAACATAGTATGCATGAAAACTTCAACAAAGATATTACTGACGATATTCTGTATGTTATCTATTACAGCCTTTTTACTCATCGATTCTTTTTTTGTGGCACCTGATAGATTCATTACGCGACACGTTACAATTGATAATGAGCAAATCCCAGAACAGTTAGACAATATGAATATTCTTTTCTTTTCAGATCTTAAATATGGCATCTATATGAATGAAGAAAGACTGAACAAACTTGTTGATACAATCAATGCATCTGGAGCAGATGTTGTCTTGTTTGGTGGAGATATCTATGGAGACTCTGTAACAGTTGATGATCACAGTACTTCCCTCATCACAAAAGCATTCTCTAATATTCAGGCAAAATATGGAAAGTTTGCGGTATATGGTGATATTGATGGTGCAAGTGATGTCATGAAATCTACAGTCAATGCAATCTATGATGCTTCTGACTTTGAAGTAATTCAGAATACATCTTTCCAGATCCATAAAAATGGCTCTCAGTTTATTACTGTTGTTGGATTAGATAATGGCATTGATGGTACGAAAGATATTGATGGTGCCTACAGTAACGTTTCTAAAGATTCATATGTCATGACACTTTGTCATACACCAGACACTGTCAACGAAGTACCGAAAGATTTAACAGATTACTTCCTGGCAGGACATTCCTTAGGTGGACAGGCAAACTTCATTTTCACTTCATTCTATGAACCTGCCTATGCAACGCAATATCTAAGAGGAAAGCATCTCATTGATAACACATTTACACTGGATATCACAAACGGTACAGGAACAGTCAATCAGGACGTCCGATTATTTACACCCGCAGAAGTTGTCGTATATACATTAAAAATGACACAGAAAAAAGAAGAGACACTCCCTTCTTCAAAGCTGGATACAACAACACCTTCTCCAACAGAAGATACTACATCCCAAGAAGAAACCACACCTGAAGAAACTCCTCAGGAAGAGAATCATGAAGAATAAGCCAGATAAAAAGAAGCAAACGCGAGACTGTTGAAAAAGTATCAGTCATAAACGAGATTTAATCAAATTGTTTACAAATTAGAATGAAAACAGGTATATTCACAAATTTCAGAAAAGAATTTGTGTAGAACGTCACATTAAATACACTAAGAAAATCAAATTAAATGCCAGAAGACATAACGTGAAATTCCGAAGTATTCAA
>QQXM01000011.1 GCA_014610835.1 Erysipelotrichaceae bacterium 7770_A6 | reverse complement strand
AAATAAAAAAAAAGCAAAGACCTGGCAACGTGCTCGATTCACCGTAAGGCTATTTTTGCCGCTGATGTGCTTAACTTCTGTGTTCGGGATGGGAACAGGTTGTGACCACATCGCTATCGTCACCAGATCTTTACTTCTGAAGGTCATTCCTTCAAAACTGAATAACAATCTCTCTACAAACCAATAACTCTTTCTTCAAGTCGCTGTGTTCTCTCGCGTGAATAAACCTTCGACCTATTAGTATCAGTCAACTCAATACATCACTGTACTTACATCCCTGACCTATCAACCTCGTCGTCTTCAAGGGGTCTTATTTGTCTGAAACAATGGGAAATCTAATCTTGGAGTCGGTTTCACGCTTAGATGCCTTCAGCGTTTATCCGGTCCGTTCTCAGCTATCCAGCTGTGACACTGGCGTGACAACTGGTGCACCGTAGGAACGTCCACCCTGGTCCTCTCGTACTAGGGGCAGCTCTCCTCAAATTTCCAACGCCCACAACTGATAGGGACCGAACTGTCTCACGACGTTCTGAACCCAGCTCGCGTACCGCTTTAATGGGCGGACAGCCCAACCCTTGGAAGCGAATTCACCTCCAGGATGCGATGAGCCGACATCGAGGTGCCAAACCTCGCCGTCGATGTGAACTCTTGGGCGAGATCAGCCTGTTATCCCCAGGGTAGCTTTTATCCGTTAAGCGACGGCCATTCCATTCTGCACCGCCGGATCACTAACACCGACTTTCGTCCCTGCTCGACCTGTATGTCTCGCAGTCAAGCACTCTTCTGCGTTTGCGCTCGCTGAATGATTTCCAACCATTCTGAGAGTACCTTTGTGCGCCTCCGTTACTCTTTGGGAGGCGACCGCCCCAGTCAAACTGCCCATCTGCCACGGTCCTGTATCCGGATCACGGATATCAGTTAGAATTCCAGTTGAATAAGAGTGGTATCCCAACAGTGACTCCTCGTAGACCGAAATCCACGTCTCATCGTCTCCCACCTATCCTGTGCATATCCAACCGAAACTCAATAGCAGACTGCAGTAAAGCTCCATGGGGTCTTTCCGTCTAGTTGCGGGTAACCTGCATCTTCACAGGTACTAAGATTTCACCGAGTCTGCTGCCGAGACAGTGCCCAAATCATTACACCTTTCGTGCGGGTCAGAACTTACCTGACAAGGAATTTCGCTACCTTAGGACCGTTATAGTTACGGCCGCCGTTCACTGGGGCTTCGGTTCAATGCTTCGCTTGCGCTGACAAATCCCCTTGACCTTCCAGCACCGGGCAGGTGTCACCCCCTATACTTCGCCTTGCGGCTTGGCAGAGAGCTATGTTTTAGTTAAACAGTTGCTAGGGCCTATTCACTGCGGCTCTTTCGAGCACCCCTTATTGCTAACGTACGGGGTCAGTTTGCCGAGTTCCTTGGCAACAGTTCTCTCGCTCACCTCAGGCTACTCGCCTTGACCACCTGTGTCGGTTTTGGTACGGGCCGCTATACAATTAGCCTTAGAAGCTTTTCTCGGGAACTGGTATCTCTCTCTTCACTACTTGATCGCTCGTTCATTCGGTCCAGAGCTCTGCATCCTGCAGCGGATTTGCCTGCTGCCTGCTCCTCTCTGTCCTGCCCAATCCATTAAGGGCTCGAGGTAACCTTTTCCGTCACTCCTTCAGTTGTATCGCGGGTACTGGAATATAAACCAGTTGTCCATCGGCTACGCATTTCTGCCTCGTCTTAGGTCCCGACTTACCCAGGGCGGACGAACCTTCCCCTGGAAACCTTGGTCTATCGGTGTGCAGGATTCTCACCTGCATCTCGCTACTCACACCGGCATTCTCACTTCCAAACGCTCCAGCACTCCTTACGGTATGCCTTCTATGCTGTTTGGAACGCTCCCCTACCACTTATACATTTCTGCACAAATCCATAGATTCGGTACTACGCTTAGCCCCGGTTAATTTTCGGCGCAGAGATACTCGACTAGTGAGCTGTTACGCACTCTTTCAAGGATAGCTGCTTCTGAGCTAACCTCCTAGCTGTTTGCGCGTCTCCACATCCTTTTCCACTTGGCGTAGATTCTGGGACCTTATCTGATGATCTGGGCTGTTTCCCTTTTGACCATGGACCTTATCACCCACAGTCTGACTGCTGAATATTCTTGCCCGGCATTCGGAGTTTGATAACATTTGGTACGGCTAGGTGCCGCCCGCATATTTTCAGTGCTCTACCTCCGGGTAGATTCGTTCAACGCTAGCCCTAAAGCTATTTCGGGGAGAACCAGCTATCGCCGTGTTCGATTGGAATTTCTCCGCTAGTCACAAGTCATCCGCCAACGTTTCAACGGGGGTCGGTTCGGTCCTCCAGCTGGATTCACCCAGCCTTCAACCTGCTCATGACTAGATCACTACGGCTTCGGGTCTATCTCATCGTACTTGCCACCCTCTTAAGATTCGCTTTCGCTTCGGCTCCGTATTGTCTACTTAACCTCGCACGATAAGATAACTCGCCGGTTCATTCTACAAAAGGCACGCCATCACACTTTAATGTGCTCTGACTTTTTGTAAGCATACGGTTTCAGGTTCTATTTCACTCCGCTCCCGCGGTTCTTTTCATCTTTCCCTCATGGTACTGGTTCACTATCGGTCATATAGGAGTATTTAGCCTTACCGGATGGTCCCGGTTGCTTCCGTCAGGGTTCCACGTGCCCCGACGTACTCAGGATTCCAGTCGCACTCTTCGAAATTTCGTCTACAGGGTTTGCACCTTCTCTGACTGAGCTTTCAATCTCATTCGACTATCTCTCAGATGTTGCTTTTTCTGGTCCTACTACCCCAGTTCAAGACTGGTTTGGGCTCTTCCGATTTCGCTCGCCACTACTTTCGGAATCACTTTTGTTTTCTTCTCCTCCAGGTACTGAGATGTTTCAATTCCCTGGGTTTTCTTCTCGCAACCTATGTATTCAGTTGTGGATAGCCACGCATTTCCGCATGACTGGGTTTCCCCAGTCGGATACCCCCGGATCGTTGTCTGTGTACGACTCCCCGAGGTGTTTCGCCGTTTTCTGCGTCCTTCTTCTGCTCTATATGCCAAGACATCCACCGTACGCTCTGCTTCGTTTAATCACTTCTTGCTTGAGAACTGTTAACTATTTCTAGTTGACTTTAGTTAATCTTTTCTTCACAACTTTTCAGAAAGACCTATCTGTTTGTCTTTCTTCGTTGTTATTCAGTTTTCAAAGAACATCCTTCTGAGAGGAAATCCTCTCAAAACTGAACAGGACTCTTCCACATTCCTCCGAACGTGTCAGACGATCTGTCGCTGATCGTCCCTTCTGTACTTCTCTTTCTCCTTAGAAAGGAGGTGATCCATCCCCACGTTCTCGTAGGGATACCTTGTTACGACTTGACCCCAATCACCAGCCCTACCTTCGACGGCTCCTTCCTTGCGGTTAGGCCACCGGCTTCGGGTATTGCCAGCTCTCATGGTATGACGGGCGGTGTGTACAAGGCCCGAGAACGTATTCACCGCGGCATGCTGATCCGCGATTACTAGCGATTCCAACTTCATGAGGTCGGGTTGCAGACCTCAATCCGAACTGAGACTATCTTTCAGTGATTCGCTTCAGCTTGCGCTGTCGCTGCACGTTGTAATAGCCATTGTAGTACGTGTGTAGCCCAGGCCATAAGGGGCATGATGATTTGACGTCATCCCCACCTTCCTCCGGTTTATCACCGGCAGTCTCTCTAGAGTCCTCAACTTGATGTTAGTAACTAAAGACAAGGGTTGCGCTCGTTGCGGGACTTAACCCAACATCTCACGACACGAGCTGACGACAACCATGCACCACCTGTCTCCTTGATAACCTCTGTCCTGTCTCCAGGATTTTGCAAGGGATGTCAAGGCCTGGTAAGGTTCTTCGCGTTGCGTCAAATTAAACCACATACTCCACCGCTTGTGCGGGCCCCCGTCAATTCCTTTATGTTTCACACTTGCGTGCATACTCCACAGGCGGAATGCTTATCGCGTTAGTTTCGGCACCGGGTCGCCCCGATACCTAGCATTCATCGTTTACAGCGTGGACTACTAGGGTATCTAATCCTATTTGCTCCCCACGCTTTCGTGCCTCAGCGTCAGTCTCTGTCTAGGTAGCCGCCTTCGCCACCGGTGTTCCTCCATATATCTACGCATTTTACCGCTACACATGGAATTCCACTACCCTCTCCAGTACTCTAGCCTGCCAGTATCTATGGCTTTATGGGGTTGAGCCCCACGCTTTCACCATAAACTTAACAGGCCGCCTACGCACCCTTTACGCCCAATAATTCCGGATAACGCTCGCTACCTACGTATTACCGCGGCTGCTGGCACGTAGTTAGCCGTAGCTTTCTGGTAAGGTACCGTCACTCACCTATTCTCTAGATGCCGTTCTTCCCTTACAACAGAGCTTTACAATCCGAAGACCTTCATCACTCACGCGGCGTTGCTCGGTCAGGGTTGCCCCCAATTGCCGAAAATTCCCTACTGCTGCCTCCCGTAGGAGTCTGGGCCGTGTCTCAGTCCCAATGTGGCCGTTCAGCCTCTCAGCCCGGCTATGCATCATCGCCATGGTGGGCCGTTACCTCACCATCCAGCTAATGCACCGTAAGCCCATCCACCAGTGTCTCTCTCCTTTAATACACTGATCATGCGGTCTGTGTACCTATCCGGTCTTAGTCCCCGTTTCCAGGGATTATCCCGGTCTTCGTGGGCAGGTTGCTTACGTATTACTCACCCGTTCGCCTCTATTTCCGTCCAGCAAGCTGGACTTCTATCGATCGACTTGCATGTATTAGGCACGCCGCCAGCGTTTATCCTGAGCCAGGATCAAACTCTTCATTTGATTAGCTCTTCTATTGTGACAGCCTTTCGCTGTCTTTCTT
>QQXM01000124.1 GCA_014610835.1 Erysipelotrichaceae bacterium 7770_A6 | reverse complement strand
CCCCCTTATACTCCGACGGGGAAAGCAAAAATTGAGCGCTGGTTCCGGACGATGAAGGATCAATGGATGTCAAAGCTGAACATGCATGATTTTGAATCACTCGATGATCTCAGAGACAGCCTGATGCACTGGGTTCAGAAATACAATCAGAGCCCGCACAGTTCTCTGAATGGCAGGACACCTCAGGACAGATTCTTTGAAGAATCATCACTGATCATTCGTATGGACGAAGAAAGAATTGAAAAAACATTCCTGCTTGAAGCCGAAAGAAGAGTGTCCAGAGATAATGTCATTACTCTGGATGATAAAGAATATGAAGTAAATTATAAATACGCAGGACAGAAGCTTCTGCTCAGATATTCACCAGATCTTTCAAAAATCTATTCAGTCGACAGAAGAAATGGAGAACTGGAAGAAATTAAATTGTTGGACAAGAAAGCAAACTCTACATTTCATAGAATGAGTTTCAAAATGTCCGGAGGAAATTGATAATGGATTACATCAGCAGATATGGATTTGAATTCAATCCGTATACAAAGAGTCAGAAATCATTTCTGATTGAAACATCTCAGTATCGAGAGGTCATCAGCCGTCTGAATTATCTGGATCAGGTAAAAGGATTTGGATTGATTACAGGACAGCCGGGAATGGGAAAAACAACGGCAATTCGAAACTGGGCCAGATCTCTCAATCCGGCTGCGTACAAGGGTTGTATACATCTCTCTTTCAACTCTTACAGTGATGGAGTTTTACAGAATGATCGCAGAAGAGCTCGGGTATGAGCCGAGATTCAGAAAAAATGAAAATTTCCGAACAATCCAGAACGCAATCGACAGATTTGTCATTGAAAAGAGAATGACTCCTGTATTCATATTTGATGAAGCAAATTATATGAAGAGCGCAACGCTGAATGACTTGAAGATTCTGTTCAATTTCGAAATGGATTCAGTAAACAAGGCGGTCATTATTCTGGCAGGTCTTCCACAGCTGAATAATACACTGCGCCTGGCATCGCATGAGCCGCTGACCCAGAGGATCATCACAAATTATGAAATGGAGCCATTACAGCTTGAAGAAGGAAAAAAATATATTCTGGATAAGCAGCGCGGAGCAGGCTCGCACATGGAAGTGTTTGAAAAAAGTGCCCTGGAAGCTATCGTGAATGCATCTAACGGCATTCCAAGAGTAATAGATAAAATAGTAAATCAGGCATTAGTAATCGGCAATGCATTGAACGAAAATATCATTACATCAGAAACAGTAATGAAAACTGTAGAGGATCTTCAGGTGTGAAAAGAATTCAGTATAAATGTGAAGTCAGAAACCGTGCATGGCAGGCTGAAATAAAAATATTCACAGATGTATATCCAATAGAGGCAGTCATAACAGGAAGAGGATATGCGTTCCATATCATCTACGGAAAACACGCAAATGGATATTATCTGGTCATACCTGAAATGTATATCGGATGTGAGATGGCTTATTACAAAGATGTATTCTGGAATAAATGCTCGCTGGAAAGAACAGAATTAAGTCCATATGAAATAGAAACACTCGTACAGGGAATAAAGCAATTAGAAATAGAGGAAGACTGAAATGGAAGCAACAGATATTATTGAAATATGTGAGTATATATTAAAGCAGAGGGAACTCGCTGTCGAAAAAGACGAATCAGAAGATTGGGTATTTGAATACCTGCGACACATAGATGAAAAACTATCTAAACTGGAATACTGTTTAAAAAAGAAAAATAATGATCTGAGTGAATCAGACAATGATAATCTGCCATTCTGAAACAGGACCCTATAGTCTGATCTATAGGGTCCTCAGTTTTTGAATAAATGATATTATATGTCATATTTGTAAACAATTTGAATACCAGCATCAAATAATTTGAATACTTCGGAATTTCACGTTATGTCTTCTGGCATTTAATTTGATTTTCTTAGTGTATTTAATGTGACGTTCTACA
>QQXM01000123.1 GCA_014610835.1 Erysipelotrichaceae bacterium 7770_A6 | reverse complement strand
TTCTGAAACTAACTTGTTCAAAGAATTTCATTTTCAAACTTTTTCATCAATTTCTGTTGACTTTTATATAGTTAGCTTTTAAATATATTTATTCACAAAAATTGATTCAATTCCCTGAAAAAAAACAAAAAAATCTTGTTTTACACAAGATTTCTACCATCCATATGAGAATCTTTTCTCTTTTTCTTCAACAGGACATTCTTTGATTGACATATCTTCTACAAGAATAAAACGATCTCCTTCTTTCACTTTTTTGAGAAAGGAATCTACCTGTTCCTCATCACCCTGAACAAAGATTTCAACCATTCCATTTGACATGTTTCTGACACTGCCAGTTAATCCTCTTTGTTGTGCCTGTAATATACAGAAGCTTCGAAAACCAACGCCTTGTACTCTTCCTTCTACAATAACATGATATCTTTTTACCATTTGATATACCTCAGTAAATCAATTATATGGACTTTCTTTTGAAAAGAAAATGGCTATAATAACTTCTATGGTTAATATTTTAGTAAATGATACAAATTTTGATGCCAATTGGGCATATCCATCTTTAAATGAATATTTTACAAAGGATTCTAAAGTTGTTGTTGTTCCATTCATGCATTCTGATGAATATAGCAGTGATGAAGAAGAATGGGATTACTATTTTAAAAAGGGAGGAAAGATCTATGAAAAGATCGTTGCACCTTTTAAAAACTATGGAATCAAAGAAAAGAATATTACATTCTTCCATCTGTTTAAAGATTCCAGTACTGCATTAGAAACATTGTTAAATGATGCAGATGTTTTATATCTTTATGCGAGTCAGTCGGAAAGCATGATGCAGAATATTGTGGATGCCGGGATTGGTCGTTTACTGGTGCAGTTTGATGGTGTAATGATCTGTAATCATGCGGCAAGTCACGTCTTACTGGAACATTTTGAGAGTCCTTATGAATGGGAAGAGGAAGAAATAGATGGTCTTGGATTACTAAGTGACTTTGCTTTAATGAGTGATTATGTTGAAGATGTGCAGCATTTAAGGCGTTTGATTCGCAATATTGAAGAGAAGGGTAGAGCTGTCTTTGCATTTGGAAAAGATGGTGGTGTTGTGATTCATCATGGACACTATGAACTGCTTGGAAATGCATTTACTGTATCTTTTGATGACCTGGATGCGATTTATCGCGCATATGAAGATGCAAAAAGCAGATATGAATATTACGGAAGCAATGGTTTGTGGGATGAATGAAAAAAGCCTATTGCTAGGCTTTTGGAAATGCAACTGTAAACGTACTTCCTTTATTTAATTCACTTTCTAATGCAATTGTTCCATGTGATAATTTCACTGCGTGTTTGACAATAGATAGTCCTAAACCTGTACCACCAGTTGCACGAGAGTGTGATTTATCTACACGGTAGAATCTTTCAAAGATTCTGCTTTGATCTTCGAGAGGAATGCCAATGCCGTGATCTTTCACTTTTAAATAAGCATGGTGTATATCAGTATATGTAGATACTTCAATGGAAGAATCGTTGTTTGAATAACGGATTGCATTATCAATCAGGTTGTAGATGATTTCATAGATCAATCTAGAATTTGCTTTAATGAATGCTTCATTCATATTTGTATGAATCTGAATGTTTTTCTTTTTTGCACTTTCTTTTAATGAATTGATTGCTTCTTTTGCGGAATCATTGATACGTAATATATTTTCTTCTACCTGAGATGATTCATCTAATTGTGATAAGCGAATAATATCATCAATTAAAGTAAGCATTCTGCTAGATTCCTGATGGATTTTCTCATAGAAAGAATGGATATCATCTTGTTTGACAAGATGATTCTGTAATAGTTCAGCACTTCCCATGATTGTCTGCAGAGGTGTTTTCAGTTCATGAGATACATTCGCAGTGAATTCTTTTCTTGTACGTTCTGCTTCATATGTATTTGTAACATCGAATGCAAGAATGGAAATACCAGTAAATACAGAATGGGAATAGATTGGATTGGCAATGATACGGATAATTGCTTCATCTTTTCTTAGAATTGTTTCTGCTTCTTTTCCTTGCTTTGCTTTTTCAATCAAATCTTTAATTTCTTCTGAAGATAAGATTGCATTTTGATTTTCTGTCTGGAAGAGCTGACGTGCAGCGTTATTGATGGATACGACTTCAGTTTCTTTGTTTAAGAGAATTAATCCTTCAGAAATGTTATCTGTGACGGAATTGAATTCTTTTTTCTTTTGGTGAAGATCAGCAATCTGTTTTTCAATTTGTTTGTTTTGTGAATCAACACGTGTTAACAATGGTTGAATTTCTTCATAGCTTGGTTTAGATAATGGATGATCCAAATCAATTTCATTGATTGGCTTGGAAATTCTTTTCGAAAGATAATTTGCCAGGAAACCAGAAATCGCAATTGCGAGAATATAGATCCATAAAATTGGTGTTAATAGACGAAGTGTCAAGAACAATACAGAATCATACGTTTCTGCGATTCTTAATATTGTATTATCGTTTAGTTTTACAGCGTAATAGATATTCTGTTGAAGCATTGTAGAACTATAACGAATCGAAGATCCTTCTCCTTCATTCATTGCCTTTTTGAATTCTTCACGTGAAGAATGGTTTTCCATTGTAGCGGAATTGACTTGTGTATCATAGAGAACATTTCCTGCATTGTCTAACCATGTAATTCGATAATCAGGATCGTTAATACTTTCAAGATAGCTTTCACCATCATTTTCTACACCACTGCTGGCAAGCGTTGCTTCTTTTGCAAGCTGGCCAATTTCAATTTTTATGAAATTTTTATTTAATACAAGAATCATTAATGACATACATACTGTTAATGTTACGACCATACTTAACAATATGTTTTTAAACAGTTTCTTTTTCATACCATTGCCTCATAACGATAACCAACACCACGAACTGTTGTAATACGGTTACCTTCTTCTTTTAATTTAGAGCGTAATGTACGAATATGCACATCTACGGTTCTTGTTTCACCATAATATTCCACTTCCCAGATTTTATTGAGAAGGGCTTCTCTGGAATATACAATACCAGGATGAGAAATGAACAGCTTGAGCAGTTCATATTCTTTGAGTGTGAGATCAACCTGTTCCCCATTGACTTTTACAATATGAGAGTTGAGATCCATTTCAATGTTTCCTGATGTTAAGTTACTTGAAATAGCATGTGAGCTTCTTCTCAATACTGCTTTAATACGGGAAATCATTTCCATCATGCCAAATGGTTTGGCAAGATAATCATCTGCTCCTGTATCCAAACCTTTGATTTTGTCATACTCTTCACCTTTTGCAGAAGCAATAATGACAGGGATATCATTTGTATCTGGATTTTTCTTCAGCTTTGTCAGAATGGAAATTCCATCTTCATCTGGCAGCATTACATCTAATAAAATGAGGTCTGGTTTTTCTTCTTTGAGTTCTTCAAAGAAAGAATGTCCATCTTCAAATCCCTTTGTTTCAAATCCTGTGGATTGTAAAGTATACATTTCAATCTCACGGATACTTTTATCATCTTCTACACAATAGATCATCGTCATATTGATACCTTCCTTCGTAAATATCGTATTTGTACTATGTAAAATACTATACAATTGAATTGTAAAAAATGTGTAAAGTATTTAACATCTGCTTCACTTTAAGTGATATTTACGCTATTTTATGTAATATGAATAAAGAACGAATTGTAAAATAATTGATATTTGTTATTGATATTGTTCTAAATAGAACAAAGGAGGAGATAGTTGTATGAATACTGGTGCGTGGGCGTGTGGGATTCTTGCCTGTATCTTTGGAATCCTGGTAATCATATTGAGTCTTTTGAAAGAAAAAGGTGCAATGCTTGTATCTGGATTTAATACATTATCGAAAAAAGAAAGAGATATGTATGACTCTGAAACAATCGCAAAAGATACAAGAAATCAATTTTTTATCTGGACTTGTATCATGCTTATAGGAATGATTCTTTCAATACTGATTTCATCCTATATGGCAATTGCAGCATATGTTATCTGGAGCATTGCGTTTATCAAAGATGTTCATTTAGATGCAAAAGAAGCATTTGAAAAATATAGAAAGAAATAGCTTGTCTGGGTTATTTCTTTGCTTTTTATGAATGTTAAATAATGGCTTATTTATGCTGTTTTTTACTATTGCAAATAATATAAAATACGGTACAATATGCTTATATCTAGACGTGCCAAAGATCAAAAATCATCATCTATAAATACGAGGATCAGGACAACTAGATGCTTTGTTTACAGGAGGAAAGTGAATGAAAGCAGTCAATGCTGTTAAACTTAGAATTGTTATGAATTGTATGACGCAGCCACCGTTTTATTATCACAAAGAGCATACGAATCGCTTTGCTAGAGCTATTGAATGTTGTCGCTATCTGGATGAATTATTTTCTCAAAGAAGAGAAATATTAAAGAAAGAAGGAAAGATCTAATATGAAAAAGCAACGTGATTGTTGCTTTTTATTTGGGTGTGCCGGGCATGGCGCTAATTCAGTCAGAGATAAACTGACCACAGGTCTTTACCGCCAAGTGTAGTAAACCACAAGCTGTTGGCAGTGATGCCATGAGTGAAGGAAGTGGTGTAGCGATTCTTTCGAGCGTACGGATAGAAACTTGATACAAGGCTAAATGATGGGTAAGGTTGCCCAACAAACTGAAGCCCAAAGGGTAAACGTAAAATCAAACCAGTAAATCAAGACGTTGTGAAAGAAAGAGGATTAGTGAATTACCCCGGGAGGCCTTGTAGGCGATAAGTCCAAAATCTTTTAAATCAGTGATGGTAATTTCGTTCGATAAAAAGTTAACTACAAGGAGTCAGCTGAGACTATAGTAGCGATGAAGTTCTGTAACAGGAATGGATGCGAAGAGTCTAATGTTTGTATAGTGTCTTTCACTGTACGCAATATCTGAACAGTCCGAATAAGAGGATAGCCAGGAACAGAGAAACGTAATCTCTGATGGTGAAAGGAATTGGGATGATTTCAGAAGTATTTACAAATAGAAGGAAGGACAGCGACAATGGAATTAATTAAAGTGATTCTAAGTGAAGAAAATCTGGATGAAGCTCTCAGAAGAGTTAAGGTCAACAAAGGTGCACCAGGTATAGATGAGATGCCTGTCAGCAAGCTTGATGAATATTTCAAAGCACATAAAGATGAAATCAAAACTTCAATTATGGAAATGAAATACAAGCCTTTACCGGTAAGAAGAGTATGCATTCCAAAATCTAATGGCAAGAAAAGACCATTAGGCATACCGACAGCAGTAGACAGAGTAATTCAACAGGCCGTTGCACAAGTACTCAGTCAAATCTATGATTCATCATTCAGTGAAAACAGTTATGGTTTCAGATCGAACAGAAGTGCACATGATGCAATAGATAAAGTACTAGAGTATCTGAATGAAGGCTATGAGTGGGTAATAGACTTGGATATTGAAAAGTATTTCGACACAGTAAATCATGATAAATTGAGATCCTTCATACATAGTTGTGGGTAAAAATAAAAGTAGATGCTTTAAGTGAAGAGAGAATGCTTCAATCAAACATCT
>QQXM01000122.1 GCA_014610835.1 Erysipelotrichaceae bacterium 7770_A6 | reverse complement strand
CGCAATATCTGAACAGTCCGAATAAGAGGATAGCCAGGAACAGAGAAACGTAATCTCTGATGGTGAAAGGAATTGGGATGATTTCAGAAGTATTTACAAATAGAAGGAAGGACAGCGACAATGGAATTAATTAAAGTGATTCTAAGTGAAGAAAATCTGGATGAAGCTCTCAGAAGAGTTAAGGTCAACAAAGGTGCACCAGGTATAGATGAGATGCCTGTCAGCAAGCTTGATGAATATTTCAAAGCACATAAAGATGAAATCAAAACTTCAATTATGGAAATGAAATACAAGCCTTTACCGGTAAGAAGAGTATGCATTCCAAAATCTAATGGCAAGAAAAGACCATTAGGCATACCGACAGCAGTAGACAGAGTAATTCAACAGGCCGTTGCACAAGTACTCAGT
>QQXM01000121.1 GCA_014610835.1 Erysipelotrichaceae bacterium 7770_A6 | reverse complement strand
AATGGTTTATTATTGCCATTCTGTTTTTTAGTATCTACATCCTTTTCATCATAGGCAATATTTACATCTGAACCATCACAAGCCAGAATATGGTATCCTTTCCAGGTTTTATAGTCATCAAACGCATTCACAAAAAGATGCATGATTCTTTGAAAGGCACTGATATCGAGTTTATCTCTTTGCTGAGAGAGTGCAGAAGAAGTAGGCAAAAAATTCAAGTCTGTGAAGTATTCACATAACTCTGAATTCAAGCTTTTAGACTGCATCTGGATAATAAAGTGAATCAAAGTTTCAGCAGTAAGTTTTCTTTTGCGTGTAAAATCACTGGCAGGATCACTGCAGTAACAAGCGATGTTGTTACAAACCATTTTAATAGAACGGTTAAAAACATTTAA
>QQXM01000120.1 GCA_014610835.1 Erysipelotrichaceae bacterium 7770_A6 | reverse complement strand
TGAAATAATTGCATAAATAAAAGAAAAAATGATATTTTCATACCATTTTTTACCCATTTCTATGTTAGAAGAGCCAAAAAAAGGAACAAAATTAAAATGTTTTTTGCCGATAAGCAAAACCATTTTCAATAAAGAAACGCATTGCAGCTATCCTTCTTGAAGTTAGCCATTATACGTTTGTGATGTTATAGCTTGCATATCTTGATCACCATAGACAATTCTAATAATTATCACAGTCAAATCAACATCATCTAAAGTATAGAAAACTAAGAAATTATAAAACGATAGGATTTCGTGATGGCATAAAATCACGGGAATGGATTGGTTTTCTGATTCTGTTCACTTGGCTTTCAGAAATACCTGGGACCAATAGTTCAAAAGCAATATAGGAATAAATAGTTGCTATATCTATTACACTGTTTAAAGATAATGCACTCAATAATATAGTCAAATAAACGTATTTACAAGAAATGAATATTTTGTAATACAAATATAAAAAAACAAACAATACTTATGATGGTAAATCTTTACAATATATATTTTTGAATATTAGAAATGATAGCTTTAATATCAACTTGTGATTTAAAATCAAATTGTAAATGAATACCATTTTGCATAGTAATTAATAATTCACTGTCAATATCCATAAATCCTGCAGTTTCAATTCCATAAGTAACAACTTTTGAATATGGATAAGAAAAATAGGATACTTTCTTACCTGTAATACCTTGAACATTTACAACAAATACTCTTTTATTAGTAAAAATTACTTGGTCTCGAACCGTCATGAAACATTGAACAGTTGATTCTCCTTCTACCATTAAATCTTTTACTTCAGGACGAATTTTTGAAGAATCAATTTCCTTTAAATTCAACAAATTGGCATCTAATACAATACCAGAACTTACGTTTGCCATATTTTTTCACCTTCCTTAAATTACTAACTTTATTATAACATTTATATTTTTGCTGATGAAAAACCAACTATCACCATCGTGAAACATACCCATTTCCAAATCCATTGCACTAACTCACATCCAACTTAAAATGCATATTCACCATTTCATTTAACTGGTGTGCGATATCTTTAAATGGCTTATTCAAATCTAGTGTCTTAACGGCGGTCTGGTTTACCCATTTACGGAACTGCACAGCTCGCTCATTATTCACCTTGAATCCAACAGCAATGATCATTTGAAGGCTATAGTGCTTGGTATTGCGTGTTACCTGGCGAGAACTTTCGGTTTGAACTATTCGGAAATTCCGAATAGTTGCGGCCTATTCCAATTCACTATCCGCGTATATTTTTTTAATATGTTCATTTATCGTTGGTAAACCAACATCATACAATGTGACCATCATCTTCTGTGTCAGCCATATATTCTCATCCTCATAGCGCATCTCTTTGCTGTCCTGTTGATCACCTACAGAGGCAACATAAGTCAGGTATTTCGCTGCACTGAAACGAATGGTTATTTCGTCGTTTTTCTTTTTCAATAGGAGGCCTCCCTTCTAAGTTCAATATTTTTGTCTGCCCAACCTATTCTCAATACTATTATCTACCTAACTATAAAAATCAGATAGATTGCTGGGGATTATTGTTTTTTCTGCACTTGATTTTTGGATACTAAAACACCAAAAAAGCCTTATATTTCAAGCATTTTCACACTATCAATTATGCACTTTAGTCAACAGAATTACATTTTCCACATGTTTTGTAAATGGGAAGTTATCTACAGGAACAATCTTTTTTATTTGATAATGCTTTAAGAAAGCAATATCTCTTGCCTGTGTTGATGGATTACATGAGATATAAACAATCTTGTCTGACTTTAAATGATCCAATTGCTTCATAAACTTTTCTGTAAATCCATTTCTAGGTGGATCTAAGAATACAACATTTGGAGAATCTTCTAACTGTTCAATAAATTCTTCACTGTCACATGCAATAAACTGTGCATTCTTAATACCATTTCTTTTCGCATTACCAATCGCATCACGAATAGAATCTTCATTGATTTCAACGCCTAAAACAAATGACGCTTTCTTAGCCGCAATCAATGAAATTGTTCCAATACCACAGCACATATCTAATACAGTATCTGTACTCTTTAGCTGTGCCATTTGAATCGCAGTGGAATAAATCTTTTCTGTCTGTACTGGATTTACCTGATAGAACGTATTTGTTGAAATACGGAATCTTGTATGCATGATTTCATCTTCAATGAAACCTTTTCCATACAACACATGATTCTTTTTGCCAAGTACCATAGAAGTATCATCACTGTTATGATTCAATACAATAGATTTAATTTCAGGATGCATTCTCACCATTTCTTTAACAAATGCATTACTTCCAGGAAGATTCTTGCTACCAATAACAATTGTTAATAGAACATCATTTGTTGCGTGAGAAATACGAATATATGCATGTCTTAAAACACCTCTGCCAGTATCTTCATCATATGATTCAATATGCATCTTTGTTGCTAAAGAACACATATCACGCAAGATATCATTTGCTTTCACATGCTGGATCAAACACATTTTCGTATCAATGACTTTATGTGTGTTTTCTTCATACATGCCACATTTAATGACACCATCTCGATTATGAGAAAACGTTGCATAGATCTTATGTCTATAATGGTATGGATCTTTCATACCAATGACAGGTTCAACATTGTTTTTTGGAAACAATGATTGAATATATTCTTTTTTATTTTTGAGCTGATCTGCATATTCAGTATTAATATATGCACACCCACCACATTTCTTATACACTGGACAATATTTCATATAATTACCTCCGCAAAAGTCTGTACTGTATGATCATGAAGTTTCTTGAGTCTTTCATATGATTGATGTCCCAAAGAAACCAATGTAATATTTTGAATACCTAAAGCTGCAGCCGTTTCATAGTCCGCATTTGTATCACCAATATACATGCATTCACTGACATCTATATTAGTATCTTTCAGCCAACGCAAGCCATTTTCCACTTTACTGCCACCAATAAGATCATTCACACCCATAATACTTGTAAACAATGTATCAATACCTAATCTATGACATTGACTAACAAGTGCCTGATGCTCACAAGAAGAAAGAATAATATTCTGATACCCTTTTTCTTTTGCTTCCTGTAGTTTATCCAATACGCCTTCATTCAAAGTACATTCAGAAAAGTATTTTTCATATAGACCATAGAATTCTACACCAACATCATGAAAAGATTCATTTTCAAATGTATACCCAATTTGTCTATAATAGTCTTCCATAGGAACACTAAATAAAGACTTATAGTCATCTAATGTGTAATCTGCTTTTAAGCCTCTTCTTAGAAGCATTTCATTTTCAATCTTGACTGCTATCGATACATCATTGAGTATCGTTCCGTTATAATCCCAGATAATTGTTTTCATGTGTACTATTTTATTAAAGTTTTAGAATTAAAGCTAGACTAACTAAACTAACAAGTGATATAGATTAATTAATTCATATATGGAGGTACCATATGTATAATTTAGAAGAGCTGAAAAATGGAATGCAATGTACGATTACATGGCTGCTTGGAGATGTTGGTACATTTCTGAAAAAGCAATATCATTTTGCATTGGATGATACCATTGAAGTCATTCAGAATGATGGAGATTCTCTTATTATTCATCATAATAATCATGTATATGCATTAGATGCATCCAGTGCTCACGCAATCAAAGTAACAATCTAAAAAATCAACCACGAGGGTTGATTTTTTACTTCCATGATTTATACACGTTAACAGATAGACTGTCCCCATTATTCGTATAGGAATGAATACCACCAGAAATACTGTCTGGATTGTTAGATTCATTATCTAAATAATTAATATACACAGCACATCCATTTGTACTTAGACTCGCCTGAATTTCATCACCACTTTTTCCATTATATAAAGCTTGAACTGGATTTTTACATTGTGGTTTTGGCTGTTCCACTTCTGTTGTTGGTGGAACAACTGGTTGTGTTTCTGATGGTTTTGAAACCACTTCCCCACTGCCACTTGTAGTTGGTGTCTGTGTTGTTACAGTAGATCCTTGTGATGAATTTTTTGTTTCATCTGTTGCACTTGCACTTGTATCGCCAGAAGGTTTTGTTGACTGTGTCTGCTGCACTTCAGCTTCTGTTTTCTGCTTTCCTTTAGAAAGTGTGACAGTCACTGTATCACCTTGATGAATGATTGTATTTGCATCAACTGATGTTGTGATAACTTTACCTGAGGCAATACTATCACTATAGGCTTCATCATAAATGATTGTAATCTTGTTTTCTTCAGCCCAAGCATTGATTTCATCTTTACTCATGCTTGACATATCAATCATTGACACTTCAGCGCCTTCTAATGGAGCACAGATTGTTACTGTGACTGTATCAGATCTTTTCACTGTTGTAGAAGCTGCAGGATCCATAGAGATAAATGTGTTTTCTTCAATGTCTGGATTCTTTTCATATTTATATACAACATTAGAAAATTTCTTATCTTTGAACCACTGTTTGATTTCATCTTCTTTTTTGCCAGTAAAATCTGGCAATTCAAATGTTACGGATGGATCTGCACCATTGGATAATGTAATCTTTAAATCATTATCTTTATTCATAGATTCACCAGCTTTTAAAGATTGCTTCAATACAACATTCTTATCTTTTTCTTCACTGTATTCATATTTATATATGATTTGCGAAGCATCAATATCGTTGTCTTTTCTCCATTTTTCAACATCTGATTTTTTCTGATTCACAAAGTTTACCACTTTGACACTGGAACCATTCATTGCCAACAAACCAATGGTTGTCGCTGTGGCAATCACACCCATGAATATTCCACACAAAATGATTTTTACACTCTTTTTCAACTTTCTATTTTTCATTGATAATCTCCTTTTACTGGATCGTTAAGATATATCTGCTTCTTACATTTGTTTTAGATAAAGTATACGTTCTACCTTCATAAGAAGCTGTAATATCTTTTTGTGACTGTAGAGAATACATTTCAAAGATATCTTCTACCTGATTTGTTTTTACATGGATATATATTCTATATGTACCTGATTGTAGTTGTGAGAGATCTGCGTCTAAATCAAAACAACAATCTGTATACGAATGCTTACGATCCATAAAATCTGTAATATCCATTTGTTCATTTGATTTTGCTGTATCAAACTTCGTAACATTTCCATTTTCATCTTCTAGTAATACTTCATATGCAGGATTTGTATTCATTGTAAAATCTGATAGATAAATTCCAGAGAATGCGCTCATCTTGAAATGTCCGTCATTCAATGAAAGATCTGTCGTTCCAAACATAGAAGTTACATTACTTGGCTTATTGACTGTACTCATATCAATACTTTGTTTTTCTGCACTGATAGAATATCTATAGTTTGCGATTGGATCTGCAAATACCTTAACCAATGTACCATCTTCCTTTTTATAGGAATGATTATCTTTAGAAGAACTCATGAAGAAGGAATAATATCCTGTCTGATCTCCATTTGTTACTCGAATTCCTAAGTTATAGTTACAGTTTTCAAAGTCATTCAGATCAAGTGTTACTTTGAAATTGATTGCCTGATATGTATGTCCATCTCCAAACAGATCCTCATTGTTGTTAGAAGTTGTGCAAGGAATAATAATTGATTTCTTGCTTACAGGATCACTTAATAGTAAATCATGTTTTACTTCCCCTGCGATTGCATCGATTCCCTGGAACAATGCTAAACCGTCTAATGTTACTGTATGATTTGTTTCATCATAGTTCACTGAATTAATACCAGCCAATAAACTTCTATTTTCCTGTGGCGTATCAATCACTTCACAGTTTTCTAATTTAGAAGGAACATCTTGCTTTGGGGTTTCTGGTGTTGTTGGTGTTTCTGGTGTCACTGGTTTTTCTGGTTCTACAGGTTTTTCTTCCTGCTTTGGATAATAGCTTACCCAGTTATCTTTAGAAGCAAACCATTGACCCTTGCCAATCTGATACCATGTGTAGCCATCTGCCAGTTTAGAGTCATATACGTTGTATGCACCATTTTCCTGTGCATAGCCAACCATTGCATAGCCAAGACCTGGACCCTGACGAACTCTTAATCCACTCACATTCACAACTGCAGAACCAATAATTTCTGTTGGTTCACTTTCAACATCCAATCCAGCAATCAGATCTACGTGACTCTTTTCAATCCATCCAACATTTGTATTCCAGTCATAATCAATAAAATCACTCTTTGCGGTATTCAGCTGTTTTCCATTTTCTAAGTAATCTGTAGATTGAACTTTATACCAGCCATCTTTTTCTGCTAAAACAGTGACTGTAAAGTTTCTTTGATATGTAGCACCATATTCCGTTGTATACATGACATTCCCATTGATACTGTCATAGATTGCATCACCATAATTCTTGATCACACCAATTGGATAGCTGTTGTATTCTGTCAAGTTACCATCATAATCGTTATAGATCTTATCAAACTGATATGCCAATGAAGCAATCTTCAATCCATAATATGCATCAGAAGCATACTTCACAGAAATACCACTTTCTTTGTTTCCAAAGTGAGAACCAAAGAATCTTCCATCACTTGTATTGATATATTCTCTCAAGCTTTTTCCCGCATGAATATTGATACCTTCCGCAACGCTTGTAAAAGAAGCTGCGTTATTTGGGTTACTGTCAAATGCACCCCATCCAAATAAATTGTTTTTATTCATTGCTAATGCACTAGTTCCCCATCCAGATTCATGTACTGCCTGTGTAAATAATAAAAGTGCATTGATGCCATAATTCTTTTGTGCTTCAACAAACATTTCACCTGTATTCCAAAGCTTTGAAGAACCATTAACTTGATTTGCCTGCAAGAATGTATTATAAGCTGATGCAGGAATATTACTTTTTTGTCTTAATGGCATGAACTGGTAGTAATTATAGTAAGTACCAACATAGTTTCTACATTCCATATCACTATAAAAATCATAATCATTCTTAGAATAGTATGTTGTACCAACATTCATCCACGATGCTGCTGGACCAATGATTAGATCAGCTGCATATCCTGGTACCTTTCCATCTACTGCCCATCCTTTATACGCTGTAAAATGTAATTCCTTATAGCTACCATTTTTTTCAACTGTATAAGTATTTGTTCTAACTTTTGTCAAGAAAGGAACAGGATCTTCACCATTGATGCTGTTACCACCTAAATAAATAGATAAATTATTTTTTACAAATTTAAATGGAACCAGATCAACATTTTTTAATGAAATCACAGAATCAAATCCACTGACTGTTCCATGAATTGTTCCATTTCCATTTCCATCATAGGAATCTGTTGATGTGTAGAATATTTCTCTATGTTTTTCAATATACGTTGTTTTTGCATACTTACTGTCAGTACCATATTGTTTTACATCTAATGTGATACCACCTTCTCTTTGTGGATATGAATATGCAATCCCAGAATTCATTGCGATGATCTTGCTTGGTGAGTACGACGCTACATGTCTTACAACTGCATCATCACCTAATTGTTTCATTGCATTGTTTGCTTCTGCAAATGATGCAAAGCATCCCTTCTGATCAAAGTTTCCAGAATCATTCACTGTATCTACTTCATATGCATTACATCCCATTGGATAATATTCACTATAGGATTCTTTTGCCTGTACTTCATAGCCATTGCATAGAGTCAATAACATTGTAACGATTGGCAAGAGTAATACCTTTTTCTTTCTATTCTTCATACCTGGACTCCTTTCTTTTCATATGTAATATCTAAAAAGACAATATAAAACCAATATAAAGATAAATTCTCACTAATATTATAAAGAAAAACCTATACATAATGTATAAGTTTAAATGTAGTGTATAGAATTTCATTTTGATTTTTTTAAGTTTTCCAGATAAAATTTCACAAAAATTTCACAATAAACATAAAAAGAAACCTTGAGCAATCACTCAAGGTTACAATCTTACTGAATTCCGTCTGGATTCTTTAGTGTGAAGTTCCAGCTGTCTTCGCACATTTCATCAATGTCATACTTTGCACTCCAGCCAAACAGCTTCTTTGCCTTGCTTGGATCTGCATAGCATTCTGCAATATCACCAGGTCTGCGATCAAGGATCTTGTATGGCAGTTCTTTACCACATGCCTTTTCATATGCGTGTAGTACATCGAGAACACTGTATCCTTTACCAGTACCTAAGTTTACATGTTCCACACCTTTATGCTCTAAAGCATACTTCACTGCACCAATATGACCATCAGCCAAATCACATACATGGATGTAGTCTCTTACACCTGTTCCATCTGGTGTAGGATAGTCATTACCAAATACTCTTAAGTATTCCAGTGTACCATTTGCAACACGAGCAATGTAAGGAACCAGGTTATTAGGAATACCATTTGGTACTTCACCTAATAAGCCACTCTTATGTGCGCCAATTGGGTTGAAGTATCTAAGAAGCATAACACTCCAATCATCATCACTGACACAGACATCTTCCAGAATATGTTCATTCATTAATTTACTTGTACCATATGGGTTTGTTGTTCCACCAACCTTGGAATCTTCTGTGATCGGACATTTTTCTGGATCACCATAAACAGTTGCGCTGGATGAGAATACAATTGTCTTGCATCCTGCTTTGCGCATTGCCTGGTACAGATTAATAGAACCACTGATATTATTTTCGTAGTATGTTAGTGGCTTTTGTACAGATTCACCTACTGCCTTGTATCCAGCAAAATGAATCACCGCATCAATCTTGTTTTCTTCAAAAATCTTATCTAAGCCAGCACGGTCTAGAATATCCGTTTCATAAAACTTTGGCTTTGTACCTGTAATTTCCTTGATACGATCTAAAACGACCTTGTTTGAATTGTACAGATTGTCTAATACAACAACATCATATCCTGCCTGAATCAAAGCAACACATGTGTGTGAACCAATGTAACCTGTACCCCCTGTGACTAAAATAGTTGACATCTTTTATCCTCCTATTAAACGTGCGATATCATTCCACGTTACAAACACCATTAAGCCGATGAGCAATACCCAGCAGGCAATCATAATAGCTGTTTTTATTTTAGTACTAAATTGACGATTTGTAATCCATTCCAATAAAGTAATTACAACTTGTCCACCATCTAATACTGGTAATGGCAGTAAATTAAAAATACCAACATTTAATGACAACTGTGCAATGAGTAATAGAAATGCGCTGAGTCCCATCGATGCATATGTTTCTGTTGCTTGATAAATCCCAACTGGCCCACTCAATTGACTCATACCAGCACCATGGAAAATCAATCCAGCAATTGTCGCAATCATCAGTTTTGTAATGGCACCCATTTCTTCAAGACCAAACTTCCAGCAGTTCAAAATATTAACATCTACATATTCACTTCTTTCACCTGTAATACCAATCTGATATGCATCCTGTTCTTCACTGTATTCTGGAGTAAGAGTAATAGAAAGAATTTCTCCATCACGATCGATCTTATATGTTTCTTCACCTGCATATCCACTGGAGAATGCCTGCATATCCATGAATGTTGCTGGTTTGATAGATGAACCGTCTTTCTTTGTGATTTCTAGAATTTTATCTCCAGATTGAAAGCCTGCTTTTTCTGCCGGTGAGTTTTCTACAACAGTAGAAACAACTGCTTTTGGAGAAGAAGCAAATGTTCCATTATGAAGAATCACAAGAGAAAAAATCATAAATGCCAGTACAAAATTCATAAATACACCCGCAAGCATAATTATGATTTTCTGCCATGGCTTCTTTTCTGTCAGTCTTCTTCCAGCAGGTACTTTTACATCAGGATACGCTTCATCTCCATCTGTTTCTCCTGCCATTGCCACAAATCCACCAACAGGTAAAGCCCTGAGTGAATACTGTGTTTCTTTTCCTTTATGTTTGAGTAATACCGGTCCCATCCCAAATGAAAACTCATAACAATATACACCAAACAGTTTTGCGGCCAATAAGTGGCCTGCTTCATGAATTAAAATAATTGCACTTAACAGTAGTAAGAAATAAATAATTGTCATTGATTTGCTCCTTTAATTACATTCAATGCATATTCCCTACCCCAAGTATCTGCGTCAATTACATCCTGTACACATGTTAATTCTTTGAATGGTGCATGATGCACTGCACCAATAACGATTTCTTCAATTTTTAAAAATGGAATTTCATGATTTCTAAATGCTGCATTAGCTACTTCATTTGCCGCATTCATAACGGCATTTAAATTTCCACCTTTTTTACCAGCTTCAAAAGCTAAAGCCAATAATGGAAAACGTTCTGTATCTGGAGCACCAAAGTGCAAGGTTGACAGTTTAGTTAAATCCAATGGTGTATCTAGATCATATGAATAGCGATCAGGGTATGTTAATGCATACTGGATTGGCAAACGCATATCTGGTGCACCAAGCTGTGCAATTACACTATGATCAACATATTCTACTGCACTATGAACAACACTTTCTGGATGCATCAATACAGAAATTTCATCATATGGAATATCAAACAGCCAATGTGCTTCAATGACTTCAAAACCTTTATTCATTAAAGTTGCAGAATCAATTGTGATTTTAGCGCCCATGGACCAGTTTGGATGTGCTAAAGCTTCTTCTACCGTAACATCTTTCAATTCATCTCTTGTCTTGTTTCTGAAAGATCCACCAGAACACGTAATCAATAAACGCTTTACCTGTTCTTTTTTATTACCTCGTAATGACTGCCAGATTGCAGAATGCTCAGAATCAATTGGATATAACTGACAATCATATTCTTTGCAGGCACGATTGATCAATTCACCACCACATACAAGTGTTTCCTTATTTGCTAAAGCAACATCATGGTGTGTTTCAATCGCTTTTAAAGTTGGCAGGAAACCTGCAAAACCTACAAGAGCATTCACTAATACATCGTAATTGTCCTGTGATACGATTTCTTCCATTCCTTCTTCACCAGATAAGACTTTCTTATCTGGATATTGTTTCTGTAATAATTCTGCATCTTCTTGATACTGAACAGAAAATGTCTGGATATCTGGGAACAATTCTAAGTATTCTTTTGCTTTGGCAATGTTTCTTCCAACACCGAAAGAAACAATTTCAAATAAATCTGGATGCTGCTGAACAATATCTATCGTCTGAACGCCAATCGATCCAGATGCACCTAATAAAACTAATCTTTTCATGCAATTACCCCAAACAAGATCATCAATGAATTAAATACCATCAAACAGAATACCAGAGAATCAATACGATCTAAAATTCCACCATGCCCTGGAATTAAATTTGAGAAGTCTTTAATTTCAAATCTTCTTTTAATAGAAGAAAATGACAAGTCACCAACCTGTGCAACAAGCGGCAATACAATACTGCCTGCAATAATCAGCATAGATGGAAGCTGTTTTAAAACAAGCAAGCCATATACTAAAGATACAACTAAGCCTGTTACATATCCTCCAATGGATCCTTCCCATGTTTTATTTGGAGATACTTCTGGAATCATCTTATGTTTTCCTAAGGAAACACCAAAGAAATAAGCACCTGTATCACACATAAAACATGCAAGACACACATAAAGCATCACTAGTCCACCATGTACATCTAATGCATAGATCTTATCTACACATCTTAATGCTATACCAATCAAGACTGTAATCATAAATGGATATGCAACTGCATCTGTTGCGACTTTTCCCTTTGCAAGCTCATTCACAAATAATACAACAAGCCAGATAGCAATCACTGCACCAAATTTTTCACCAGATACGATCATCATTGCCATTTCAAAAGCAAAGCATAAAGCAGCAGCGAAATAGTCAGCTTTTCCAGTAACCACTTTGCTGCCTTCATATGCAGCACCCAGTGCAATTAATACTTCCAGTACTTTTAAAAGCCATCCGCCAAACATTAAAGGTGGAATTACAATTGCGATAATGACAATTGCCGCAATTGTTTTAATTTTCATCTTTTCATTCATTTGTGACACCTCCAAATCTACGATCACGCTTTGTATATTCTTCTAAACATCTATGAAATACTTCTGGCGTAAATTCTGGCCAGCTTTCTTGTACAAATTCCAGTTCAGCATAAGCAATCTGCCATAATAAGTAGTTAGAGATTCTCTCTTCTCCACTTGTTCTGATCAGTAAATCAACAGGTGGGAAATCCTTTGTCATTAAGTATTTTTCAAATCCTTCTTCATCTAAATCTAAATCAGCTTTTCCATCACGGACATCTTTTGCATATTGACGTGCCGCAAGCAGAATTTCTCTTTGAGAACCATAGTTCATACAGATATTCAAGTTTAATCCTGTATTATTTTTACTTTCTTCCATTGCATCATTCAATACTTTCTGCGTAGCCTTTGGAAGCATATCTAATTCACCAATGATATTCATGCGATATCCGCGATCAAGAAATTCCTGCATATATTTCTTAAAGAAAATAGCAGGCAGTTTCATAATATAGCTTACTTCATCCTGGCTTCTCTTCCAGTTTTCCGTAGAAAAAGCATATAAAGTCAAATACTTTATGCCCATTTCACTTGCGGCAATCGCAATTGTTCTAACATTATCAGCACCAACAAGATGTCCTGCAGTTCTAGGTTTTCCCTGTGCTTTTGCCCATCTGCCATTTCCATCCATGATAATGGCAACATGATTACATTCTTTTAACATAGTACTATCTCCATAATTACCTTACTATTATACATTAGAAACTATTAAAAAAAACCGATTCAAAACAATCAAACCGGTTTGTATAAATTAAACTTTCAGTACTTCGTCCTGTTTCTTCTTGGATGCTGCATCGATATCCTTTGTGTACTTATCTGTCAGCTTCTGTACTTCGTTTTCTGCATCCTTCTGCGTATCTTCATCCATTTCCTTATCTTTCTTGATAGCCTGGTTAGCATCACGTCTGATATTACGGATCTGAACTTTGCATTCTTCAGCAATCTTTGATACTTTCTTAGCTAATTCCTTACGTGTATCACCTGTAAGCTGAGGAACTGTTAAACGAATCACAGCACCATCATTCTGTGGAGCCATACCTAAATCAGCTGCATTTAAACCCTTTTCAATTGCCTTCAATGAAGATGGGTCATAAGGCTTGATGACAAGAATTCTACCTTCCTGTACAGAAATACCAGCAATCTGGTTTAAAGGTGTTGGTGAGCCATAGTATTCAACTTCAACTCTGTTTAGCATGCTTGCATTTGCCATGCCTGTTCTAATAGTAGCGAGTTCTTCCTTTAGATGGTCCATTACTTTTTCCATCTTGACTGTACTGCTATCGATAATTGGATAAGCCATTATTTTTCCTCCTTGTTAATGCGGGTGCATACTGCTTCACCCTTCATAGCTTTTACAATATTTCCTTTTTCATTCATGTTAAACACAACAAGTTCCATATCATTATCCATACACATAGAAGTCGCTGTGGAATCCATTACCTGTAATCCTTTATTTAATAGATCCATGTATGTTAAATGTTCAAATCTTGTAGCTGTAGGATCCTTCTTAGGATCTGCATTGTAGACGCCATCAACACCATTCTTAGCCATCAAAATTGCATCTGCCTTGATTTCGCTGGCTCTTAAAGCAGCAGTTGTATCTGTTGAGAAGTATGGAGAACCAGTTCCACCGCCAAAAATAACAACTCTACCCTTTTCTAGATGACGAATTGCACGACGTTGAATAAATGGTTCAGCAACCTTATTCATCTCAATAGATGTCTGTACTCTTGTTTCTAAGCCTACACTTTCTAAAGAAGCCTGAATTGCCAATGCATTCATAATTGTTGCAAGCATTCCCATATAATCGCCTTGTACACGATCAATACCAATTTCAGCGACTGTCTTGCCACGGATAAAGTTACCCCCGCCAACAACAATAGCAATTTCTACACCTAAGCTTTGTGCTTCTTTAATTTCTTCAGCCAGGCTGTGTAAAACATCAGCGTCAAAGTTTTTTGAATTTCCACTTAATGCTTCTCCGCTGAGTTTCAACAATACACGTTTATACATGATTGAAACCTCCAAATTTCTGAAATTATTATATCAAACATTATTTATGAATACACCATAAATAATGAGAAATCATTGACTGACTGAAGGTCAGTGCTATACTGATGGCAAGGAGGCATAAAATATGTTTAGCTTTATTGGTTCTATTATTATTGGAGCAATCGCAGGAACACTCGCTACTGTATTAACAGGAAATGATTCAAGTAATATGGTTAAGAATATTGTCATTGGATTAGTGGGAGGAATTCTAGGCAGTATCTTGGGATCACTCATTGGTATTGGCAGCAAGAATATCATTGGTTCCATTATTATCGCAACACTTGGTTCTATCCTTGTTTTATGGATCTACAATAAATATATCAAAAAATAAGATGTACAAAATAAAAAGCTGGTGATACGTCATCAGCTTTTTTTATTGAGCGAAAAAAGACACGTAATTTCTTACGTGTCAGTTTGCAATTGTGAAACAAATCTAAAATCTTACTTAGCCATTGCTGCTACTTCTGCAGCAAAGTTTTCTTCTTTCTTTTCAATACCTTCACCAACAACATACTTAACGAAGCTTAATACTTCAGCATTGTTGCTCTTGAGGTACTGACCGCACTTCTGATCAGCATCTAAGAAGTATTCCTGATCAACTAAGCACATGTCCTGTAGAGACTTAGAAACTCTACCTTCAATGATGCCAGCCTTAACCTTTTCTGGCTTGCTAGCTAGCTTTTCATCCTTAGCAAGTAATTCTTCCTGGATTGAACGTTCATGTTCAACTACATCCTGAGGCATATCGTTTCTTGAAACATATGTAGGATTCATAGAAGCAATCTGCATTGCCATGTTCTTAGCAACCTGAGCGTCACCACCCTTAACAACTGTCAAGGCAACGATTCTACCACCCTGGTGTGTATAAGAACCGAAGAATTCATCATCGTTCTTAGAAACGATTTCAAATCTTCTTAATGTAATCTTTTCACCAATTGTAGCAACAGCATTGATGAAAGTATCATTTAATGTACCATCAGCAGTTGTTAATGCTAATGCTTCTTCATTTGTCTTAGCATCAGAAGCAAGAATTGTGTTAGCAACTACATCTAATAACTCTAAGAACTTTTCATTCTTAGCAACGAAGTCAGTTTCGGAGTTAACTTCAATGATAACAGCCTTGTTACCATCAATAGCAATCTTACCTAAACCTTCAGCAGCAATTCTGCCTTCCTTCTTAGCAGCCTTAGCAAGACCGTTTTCTCTTAACCAGTCAACAGCCTTCTTGATGTCACCGTCAGTAGCTTCAAGAGCCTTCTTACAGTCCATCATACCTGCAGCAGTTAAGTCTCTTAATTCTTTAACAAGCTTAGCTGTTACTGCCATCTTATTCAGCCTCCTTAGCTTCAGTTTCTGCTACTGGAGCGTCAGCTTTAGCAATATTGTTACGGTTGTCGTTTCTCTTGAATACACGTCTTTCACCATTGTATGTGTTACGTCTAGCATTCATCTGAGCTCTCTTTTCTTCATACTTAGCTCTTCTACGCTTTTCGTATTCAGCTGCATCTTCTTCAACCTTCTTGATAACGTCCTTCATTGTGATATCAGCTTCTTCTTCACCTTCAGCAACGTTTTCGATTGGCAAGTTCTTACCTTCGCAGATAGCATCAGCAAGAAGACTTACTAATAACTTGATAGATCTAACAGCGTCATCGTTAGCTGGGATTGGGAAATCAACAGTTCTTGGATCAGCATTTGTATCGATTAATGCGAATACAGGAATTCCTAACTTCTTAGCTTCAGCTACAGCGTTGTGCTCTTCTAGTGGATCTACAACAAATAATGCATCAGGAAGCTTCTTCATTTCCTTGATACCGCCAAGGAAGTTTTCAAGCTTTTCCTTGTTCTTGAGCATTAATGCCTGTTCCTTCTTTGTGTAAACAGAAATTGTTCCGTTTGCTTCCATTTCTTCAATGTCAACAAGCTTCTTGATTGACTTCTGAATTGTTCTGAAGTTTGTTAATGTTCCACCTAACCATCTCTGGTTTACGTAGAAAGAACCAGAACGTAGAGCTTCTTCAAGAATTGTAGCCTGTGCCTGCTTCTTAGTTCCTACGAATAGGATCTTTCCGCCATCTTCAGTGATCTTCTTGAATGCTTCATATGCAGCGTCAAGCTTTTCCTGTGTCTTGTTCAAGTCGATGATATAGACACCATTCTTTGCAGTATAGATATACTGCTTCATGTTTGGGTTCCACTTACGTGTCTGATGACCAAAGTGAACTCCATTTTCGAGCATTTTTCTCAATGTTACAACAGCCATTTCTTTTATTTACCTCGCTTTCCGTTGTTACCGCCACAGGTTCCAACATTATCAATACACCCATTTGTGTACACGGGATAATGAATTCCCTGTGTGAGAAGTCATCTATCCACTATAAAAAGTGCATAAGATGCCGACAATGAATATACCATGAATCTAAAATGATTACAACAAAGAATTTAAAAAACCACCTGATTTCCTTACAATCAGGTGATTTTCTTTCTTTTATAGATCAAACAGCATGTCTTCGTATGTTGGAAGCTTATAGTAGCACTTAGAAGCAAGTTCTTCATAGGCATCCACAGATGCTCTAACTTCCTGCATCAAAGGAACGATTTCATATCTTGTACGATATCCTCTTTCATAGGTATCTGTTTCTTTCTTTACAGATGTATGTGTTTCTTCCAGCTTTACAATAGATGTATCTGTTGCATCAATCAATTCTGCAAGTTTCTTGCTTCTCTTTGTCAAGTAAGCTGGTGCACCTTCTCCATTTGCCTTTGCATAGAAATCATATTCTTTGCACATTGCTGGAAGTACATCACGCTTAACCATTGCAATGAGAGTCTTGATTTCAATTTCCTTAACATTGTAATATTCCTCTTCAAGAATCTTCTCATTTGCCATGAGTTCTGTTTCTGTATATACGCCTAAGCTGGTAAACAGTTTTACAACATCCTTATCTTTTAATGCCTTAGATGCTTCAATGAAGCTCTTTGCATTTGGCAGACCTCTGCGCTCAGCTTCCTTAACCCATTCACTGGAATATCCATCACCAGAGAACAATACTCTTTTATGTTTCTTGATGATTTTTTTGCAGATTTCCAATGCTTTTTCACGAACTTCTTCCACTGTCTTGCATGTATCCAATTCTTCAGAAATCTTCTTCAAAGAATTTGCGATAATTGTGTTTAAAACAGTATTTGCGAAAGATGCGTTCATGCTTGAGCCAAGCATTCTGAATTCAAATTTATTTCCAGTGAAAGCGACAGGAGAAGTTCTGTTTCTATCAGTGTTGTCATGAGGGATATAGGAAATGTTTTTGACTGGTTCAAAGCTAGAATCCACAACTTCCCCTTCCTTCTTACGCTTTCCAGAATGGAGGCTATATAGAATATCTTCAATATAGCTTCCGAGGTATATCGAAATAATTGCTGGTGGAGCTTCGTTTGCTCCAAGTCTAAAGTCATTTCCCGCAGAGCTTGCTGCGAGTCTTAACAATACAGGATATGTATCTACAGCTTCAATAAACGCACATGTAAATGTCAAAAAACGAATGTTATCCATTGGTTTCTTGCCTGGATCAAACAGATTCTGACCATCATCAGTCACAATAGAATAGTTGTTATGCTTGCCAGAACCATTGATTCCATCAAATGGCTTTTCATGCAGCAGGCAAGCAAATCCATGCTTATCCGCAACTTTCTTTAATACATCCATGATCAACAGGTTCTGATCAACTGCAATATTTCCACCAGAGAATACAGGTGCAAGTTCAAACTGTGCAGGAGCAACTTCGTTATGTTCTGTTTTCGCATAGATGCCAAGCTTCCATAATTCCTCATTGACTTCTTTCATGAATGCTTTGACACGCAGTGGAATTGCACCAAAATAGTGGTCATCCAATTCCTGTCCCTTTGTTGCTGGAGCACCAAACAATGTTCTTCCACAAATTTTCAAGTCAACACGAGCATCAAAATACTTTTTATCAATCAGAAAATATTCTTGTTCTAGACCAACCGAAATATCACAGCTCTTCACTTTCTTGTCACCAAGCTTGTTTACGACTTTTGTTGCATATTTACTTAATACTTCAAGTGATTTCAAAAGTGGCTCTTTACGGTCAAGTGCTTCACCATTGTAGGATACGAACACTGTAGGGATACATAAAACACCTTCTTTAATAAAGACAGGAGATGTAACATCCCAATATGTATAACCTCTTGCTTCAAATGTAGCTCTTAAGCCGCCTGATGGAAAACTGGATGCATCCGGTTCACCCTTGATCAGCATTTTTCCTGAGAATCTGGAAATAGGTTCTCCATCACTTCCTGGCTCTACAAAAGCATCATGCTTTTCAGCTGTACCACCTGTTAAAGGCTGAAACCAGTGTGTGAAATGTGTTGCACCATGTTCCATTGCCCAGCGTTTCATCGCATGTGCAATTGCATCCGCAGTTGGACGATCCAGCTGTGATTCTGAAGCAATTGTCTTTTTCCATGCCAGGTAAACCGGTGAAGGAAGTCTTTCTTCCATTTCAACTTCTGTAAATACGAGTGATCCGAATTCTTCAAATGGTCTTTCCATAACTTTTATCTCCTTTTTCTTTCACCTTTTTTAATATGCACTAGCTCCATAGTTAGAAAGATAACGTGCACTTGGATCGTTGACATCACAACCCTGCCATTCTTTATTAGGCATCCAGTAATCAGATATCATTTTGTCCATTGCTGGATAGAATTTCTCAAATATTTCTCGATAGAGAAGACTTTCCTTTGTAAACGGCTTCTTCCATGCATATGCTTTTCTCTTTTCTTCATAAGATAGAACATCATATGTATCTTCAGCATATTCCTTTAGATCATTCACCAGGGAATGCCCTACTGCATCTGAGAAAGCTGCTTTATCTCTGAATAGGATTTCTTCCGGTAGAAGATGATCTTTTTCAAATGCTTTTCTTAACAGGTATTTTCCCATGTTGTGATTGTTCATCTTGATTGATGGATCAAGATCCATGACATATCTTACAAATGCAAGATCTCCAAATGGAACTCTTCCTTCCATTGAATTGCTTGAAATACAGCAATCAGCTCTTAATACATCATATTCGTACAATTCCTTGACTCTCTTTTCAGCTTCCTTTTGAAATGATGAACTGTCTGGTGCAAAGTCTGTATATTTGTATCCAAATAATTCATCACTGACTTCTCCTGTCATAAGTACTTTAATATCTGTTGTTTCGTGAATTTTTTTGCATAATAGATACATCCCCATAGATGCACGAATCGTTGTAATGTCCCATGTTCCAAGAATTTGAATCACTTTCAGCAAGGCATCTAATACATCTTTTTTAGTAATAATGAATTCAGTATGTTCACTGCCAATAAATGCGGCAACTTTTCTTGCATATTTTAAATCGATAGCATCTGTTTCCATACCAATGGAGAATGTACGAATCGGATGATCTGCATGTTTTTGAGCAATCGCACAAACAAGAGAAGAATCTAAACCACCACTTAATAAATATCCACACTTTGCATCTGCATCCATTCTTTTGATTACCGCATCAACCAATAAATCATGAATTCCTTTTTCAGCTTCTTCTTCACTAACATGCAGTGTCTGATCAGCTTTATAAATCTTTGTATATGGAATAAATTCACCATCTTTGTAGTAGCATCCAGGTGGGAATGGTGTGACATTGCCTGCAATACACATCAGACTTTCTGCAGTCGATGCAAATGCAATTTTATGATCTTTGGTATATCCATAAAACAATGGACGAATGCCAATAGGATCACGAGAAGCAATAAATCCTGTCTTTTTTGAATACATGACAAGTGCATATTCTGCATCTAATTTTGCAAACATATCACATCCATATTCTTCAAATAATGGGATCAGTAATTCACAATCACTGTCAGAAACAAATGTATATTTCTTTTCTAGCTCTTTTTTACATTTTCTAAAGTCATACAGTTCACCATTGCATACAACTGAAAATCCATCTCTTTCAAATGGCTGCATCCCATTTGTACTTAAGTCCATAATGCTCAATCTTGCAAATCCCATGAGACAATCATCAATGGTTACGATTTTAGCGTCATCTGGACCACGATCATTTAAACAAGCCAGTCCTTTTTCAAAATCCTTACGATCTGTTTTTGGATCCGTTGAAACAATTAATCCACACATAATCTTTCTCCCTCATATGTAAAAAGTAAAAAGCAGTCACTCCGTCCTATGTAATTCATACATGGGACGAAGGACTGCTATGTCTCCGCGGTGCCACCCAGATTACTAATCTATTGATTAGTCGCTTAGTCTCCAATCATTTATAATTGGGGTCAGTGATAACGGTCTGCTTCCGGCGAAGTCTACTCATATCTTTTCGATTCGCAGCTGTTCAGGTGTTCTTTCATAAGATGCATATCATAGAGTTTCCACTATCCTCTATTCACTATAAACTGTTTATCAAACTACTTTTCCTGGTCTTTGCTTGATGCAATAGTTATACAACCATCAAGATTCCTCTGCAATCACTTTTTCATAAAAATGATATATTTTTCAGAATTCGGTTTGAAACAAGTTTCATTTTATTTCAGAAAGCGTTTAAATTCATGATTCCTTCGTTTTTTTCTCAAAAAATCATAAAAAAAACTGGTTTTTTCTTCAAAAACCAGAGTTTTTTTACTCTTTTGCACCGTATTGTTCGTAATATGCATCAATTCTTGATAACAGTTCATCATCAAGACGATTTTCTTCCTTCATGACTTCAATGACTTCAGGCATGCTTACGATTGCTGCTGTTGGGAAACCATATAATTCACTGATTTCCTTCAATGCTGTCTTATCAGACTTACCCTTTTCATTACGATTCAAAGAAACGATCAAACCTACGATTTCAACGTTTGCCTGTCCTCTTACAATTGGAACAGTTTCTTCCATGGATTTACCAGAAGAAGTAACGTCTTCAATCATGACAACACGATCACCATCTTTTAGTTTAGATCCTAATAAGATACCTGTATCACCATGGTCCTTGATTTCTTTACGGTTAGAACAGTAACGGATTTCTTTTCCATAAAGTTCATAATATGCCATTGATGTAGCGACTGTTAAAGGAATACCCTTGTATGCAGGTCCAAACAATACATCAAAATCATCTCCAAACTGATCATGAATTGCTTTTGCGTAGTAATGAGCTAATTCTGTTAACTGTCTGCCAGTAACATATAAGCCTGCATTCATGAAGAATGGTGATTTTCTACCTGACTTGAGTGTAAAATCTCCAAACTTCAATACATCGCATGAAAGCATGAATTCAATAAATTCCTTTTTATACTGTTCCATTATTCCATTACCTCTTCAATTGCTTTATAAGTAGCCTTTGGATCTTCACTCTTTGTGATGCTTCTGCCAACAACAATCATATCGCAGCCCTGTTCCTTGGCAAATTCAGGTGTAGCGACTCTCTTTTGATCATCTACAGAGTTACCTGCTAAACGGATACCAGGTGTAACTGTCAAGAAATCATCTCCACAAGCTTCATGGATTGCCTTTGCTTCATGAACGGAGCATACAACACCATCTAAGCCAGCTTCCTTTGCATTCTTTGCATAATGAATGACTGTATCAATCACTTCACCAGGAATGCCTAGTTCTTCATTCATACTTTCCTTAGATGTACTTGTTAATACAGTCACACCGATTAACTTTGCTGGCTGTTGTCCTTCTGGTGTACCTTCTAAGATACCTTGCTTAGCAGCCTTCATCATTTCAATACCACCAGCACAATGGCAGTTAACGATATCCACACCAAGCTTTGCAAGGTTCTTCATGCCACCTTTTACTGTGTTTGGAATATCATGGAGTTTGAGATCCAGGAAGATCTTATGTCCCATGTTCTTTACTTCCTTAACAATGTCTAAGCCACATGCGTATGTTAATTCCATACCAATTTTTACATATACTGGCTCATCAAATTGTCTTAAAAATTCTAATACCTGTTCCTTGTTTGAAAAATCCAATGCAATAATTGTTCTACTCATTTTTGTCTCCTTTCAATCACATCCTGCACTGATGTATAACCATATTTTTTTAATGTTTCTGGAAGATCTTCAATGATCTTCTTACAAATATATGGATCCTTAAAATTCATTGCGCCAACTTCTACTGCGCTTGCTCCAGCAAGAAGATATTCAAGTACATCTTCACTGCTTGTAATACCGCCAACACCAATAATTGGAATATTTACTTGTCTGGCACACTGATATACACAGCGAATACCGACTGGTTTTACAGCTGGTCCACTTAAACCGCCTGTTACATTGGCAAGTACTGGTTTTCCTGTTTTTAAATCTATACGCATACCTAACAGTGTATTGATCATCACCAGTCCATCTGCACCACCTTCTTCAACCGCTTTTGCAATCGCAACAATATCCGTTACATTAGGTGAAAGCTTTACATATACAGGCTTTTCAGCAACATTCTTACACATTTGTGTAATGTGTTTTGCAAGTTCTGGCTGTGTACCGAGTCCCATGCCTCCATGCTTTACATTCGGGCAGGAAATATTTAATTCAAATGCTTTGACTGTTGGATCATCCTTCATTTTTTCAATGACAGTTACATAATCTTCTTCACTGCTTCCTGCAATATTCGCAATGATTTCAGTATCATACTGTGATAAGAATGGCAATTCATTTTCAATGATGTAATCCACTCCATGATTCTGTAATCCGATTGCATTTAACATACCACATGGTGTTTCCGCAATTCTTGGCGTTGGGTTTCCAAATCTTTCTACAGGTGTCGCAGATTTAATGGCAATTCCACCTAAGATAGATAGATCATATAATTCAGCATATTCTCTTCCATATCCAAAGCATCCACTAGCAGGAATGATTGGATTTTTCAGATTTAATCCAGGCAGTTTTACAGATAAATCCATTTAGAGCACCACCTTTCCAATTGGGAATACTGGCCCGTCCTTACATACTCGCAGACTGTTTCCTTCATTGTCTTTAACAACACATCCCATGCATGCACCAATGCCACAAGCCATTCTAGCTTCCAGTGAAATACAGCCCTTCGTATATTTTGTATTGATTGCTTTCAGCATTGGCAGTGGACCACAGCTTAATACATATTCACAATCAACATTGTTTTCATTGATTGCATCAATGACAGTTCCCTTTGTACCTTCGCTGCCATCCATTGTCGCAATATACAAGGCGTCGCTGTATTTCTTGAGTTCATCAATGAGAATTGCATCTTCCTTTGTATTAAATCCTACAACAACACTGACATTCTTGCCAATCTTTTTATATTCTTTGGCTGTCTGTAAGAGTGGTGGAACACCAACACCGCCACCAATCAGCAATACATCTTCATCTACCACTGGGAATCCATTTCCACATGGACCAAACAGTGAAATTTCATCATGCATTGTTGTCATAAAGCGTGTACCATCACCAACAACTTTATACACAAGAACAATTGTGTGATCTTCTTTGACTTCGCAGACACTGATTGGTCTTCTGAGAAAGTAGTTTGGTACTTCTACTTCCACGAATTGACCACATTGCACTTCATCTGCCAAATCAGTCTGAATTTCCATTTTATATACATCTTTTCCAATGTATGTATTACTTTTTATGATTCCTGTATCTACTTTCATCATTTCCCCATTTCATTCATTGAAACCATTGAAAAACTTCTAGATTCCAATACTCTGTATAGTGCAGTCGCTGTATCTAAAAAATCACGCAGGAAATATTATTTTCTGCAGAAACACGACGAATCAAGAATTCATCTGCACTTGTATTCTATTTTGTATTGATATCAAAGTTTACACGTCCATTACCGATATTTGTGTATCCTGAATGATTCACTTAAGATTTCAGTACATAAAACTAATAGTCTCTGAATGTTTTACCCTTTCCACACTGTCTTTCCGTTTACAATTGTCTGTTTGATTTCTGCATATACGCTCCATCCATTAAAAGGTGTGTTTTTTCCTTTTGATACAAACGTATCTGCATTGATCATGCTTTCTTGATTTAATTGTACAAGAAACATGTCACTTGTATATCCTTTTTCTATTTTTCCAACATGATTTAAGCCAAATCTCTTTGCTGGTTTTTCACTCATCCATTCAACAAGCTGATTTAGTGTCCATCGTTTTGTACGATATACAAATTCACTGTAAAGAAGCGGGAAGGCAGTTTCTAAAGATACGATGCCAAAGGCACTGTTTGACATAGGACGTGCTTTATCACTCATTGCATGTGGTGCATGATCATTTGCGATAAAGTCCAATGTACCATCTTCTAACGCTTCAATTAAACACATACGATCTTCATGTGTTCGAAGTGGTGGATTCATTTTCCACATTGGACCTTTTACATCTTTATCTTCTAATAACAGATGATGTACTGTGACTTCTGCACTGACATCTCCACCTTTTTGCTTTGCCTCTCTTAAAGCTTCTACAGAAAGATGTGATGAGATATGACAGGCATGGTATTTTCCATTGACCGCTAGTGCTGTCTGTAAATCATTTTTCAATGGTTCACTTTCACATTCATCTGGGATACCAATCCATCCTTTTTCTGTAACGATTTTACTGTCATGTACACTGCCGCCTTGAGGTCGATATTTTAAATCTTCTGTATGACAGGCAATAATAAAATTGTCCTGTTTTCCTTTTTCAAAAGCTTCTTTCAAAAGATTCTGATCATTCATGCCAACGCCATCATCACTAAACCAATGAACACCAAGCTGGCTCATTCCATCCAGGTCTGATAATTCTTTTCCCTGTTCTTTCTTTGTGATCGTACCATATGGATACGTATGCACCACAGATTCTTTTCCAATCAGTTTTAAATACTCTTCCATGACTTCTTTTCCGTCTGGAGAAGGAACAACGTTTGGCATTGCAAATACAGAAGTAAATCCTCCATGTGCTGCTGCTAATGATCCTGTGTGGATCGTTTCTTTTTCTTCATGACCAGGCTGTCTGAAGTGGACGTGTACATCAACAAGTCCAGGTAATAATGTCAATCCTGCTGCATCAATCACTTCACACTCTTCTTGAATGTTTACGCCAACTTCAATGATTTGATTTTCATCAAACAAGACATCTAGTTTCTGAAGTGTTCCCTGGTACAGGACATCTGCGTTTCGAATGATCTTTTTCATTTATTCTTCCTCAAATGGTGCATGTCCAAATGCACGCTTGATAACTGCTTTTCTTACGAGCATTCCATTATGCATCTGCTGGAAGATACGTGATTTTTCTGCTTCCACTAAATCCGTATCGATTTCAACACCACGGTTGACTGGTGCTGGATGCATAATAATTGCATTGTCTTTCAACATTGCATATCTTCTTTGATTCATGCCATATTTTTCAAGGTATTCTGCATCATTCATATTAGACAATGCAGCTCCTCTTTCTTTCTGAATGCGAAGCATCATAACAACATCTGCATCTTTGAGTGCTTCATCAAAATCCACAAATGGATAGCCATCTCTTTCAAATTCCTTTGGTCCAGCAAACTTTACATCCATACCAAATAATTCAAATGCATACTTGTCAGACTGTGCAACTCTTGAATGTGCAACATCCCCACAGATGACTACTTTAATTCCTTCAAGCTTATGGAATTCCTTATAGATCGTTAATAAATCTAACAGGCACTGTGTTGGGTGCTCATTTGCACCATCTCCTGCATTCAGTACAGGAATATTTAATCCTTCCAGCTCATTCCAGTAGAATTCTTTAGAAGAACGAATCACAAGTGCATTGTATCCTGCAGATTCCAATGTCTTGCATGTATCGTAAAGGGTTTCTCCTTTTGTTACGGATGATGCATTTGTCGCAATATCTGCAACTTTACATCCTAACTGCAGTTCAGCAGATTCAAAGGAATAATGTGTTCTTGTGGATGCTTCAAAAAAAAGATTGGCGATCAATGCCTTATCAGGCAATTGCCAATCTGATTGAGAATTAGAAAACATTAAAGCATCGTTAAGAATATGAATCATATCGTCCTTTGAAAGATCACGAATTGAAACTAGTGAATTCTTATTCATAAAACGCCTCCATACTTCTTAAAAAAAGGGATTGATTCTTACACGTGTAATTCAATTCCTTTTCTTCTGAACTATTGTATCAAACTGAGAAAGATATGCAATAGGAAATTCAAAGAATTAATTCTGCTTACGAGATACTGTTACTATTCACCGATAAACAAAAATAAATAGAACAGGTAACCGATACTTAACAGTATCAGATCCTGTTCTGTTTTTTC
>QQXM01000119.1 GCA_014610835.1 Erysipelotrichaceae bacterium 7770_A6 | reverse complement strand
CTGAAACTAACTTGTTCAAAGAATTTCATTTTCAAACTTTTTCATCAATTTCTGTTGACTTTTATATAGTTAGCTTTTTATAAATTGTATGTAAAGGGTTACATTTAAGCTATTATACAGTGAAACGTAATTTTTTCACAGAATATTCATGTAACAAAAAAAGGGATTTGTATATGGAAAAGAAAATAAATGGAAAAATATTGAAAAGAAATTATATGAAGTTTCAATACATTTCGTTATAATATACGAGAAATATAGGGGAAAAAGATATGACTAGCAACATGAAATATATTAGACAGCTTCCTTCACCTGAAGAATTAAAAGAAGCTTTTCCATTAACAGAAGAAATTATTCGAACAAAACAGAGAAGAGATAAGGAAATTGCAGATGTTTTTACTGGAAAAGATGATCGTTTCTTATTGATCATTGGTCCATGCAGTGCAGATCGTGAAGATGCAGTACTGGAATATATGAATAAACTTGCTGGAGTACAGGAAAAAGTGAAAGACAAGATCTTGATGATTCCTCGTGTATATACAAACAAGCCTCGTACAAAGGGTGTTGGGTATAAAGGAATGTTCCATCAGCCAGATCCACATAAAAAAGAAGATATGCTGAAAGGAATTATTGCTATTCGTCAATTACATTCTGATGTAATTAAACAGACTGGTTTTACATGTGCAGATGAAATGCTTTATCCTGATAACTATGCATATTTAAATGATGTACTTGCCTATGTTGCAATTGGTGCTAGAAGTGTAGAAGATCAGCAGCATCGTATCGTTGCCAGCGGGGTAGATATTCCTTGTGGTATGAAGAATCCTACTGGTGGAGATCTGAGTGTCATGATGAATGCCATTTCTGCTGCACAGGTAAAACAGAAATTTGTATATCGTGGATGGGAAGTGGAAACAGAAGGCAATCCATTAGCACATGTCATTATGAGAGGATATGTGGATCGTTATAATCATTCTCATTCTAACTATCATTATGAAGATCTGATGGAAGTAAAATCTTTATATCATCAGTTTAATCTAGAAAATCCTGCAGTTATTGTTGACTGTAATCATAACAATTCTGGCAAGAAATTTATGGAACAGATCCGTATTGCAAAGGATGTCATTCATTCTATGAAATGCAGTGAGGAAATTCGTGAACTTGTTAAAGGTGTCATGATTGAAAGTTATCTTGTTGATGGTGCACAGAAACCTGAAGAAACAGTGTATGGAAAATCCATTACAGATCCATGTCTAGGATGGGAAAAAACTGAACAGCTGATTTATGAATTAGCTGAAGAAATATAAAAAAACAAAGAGTCGCAAATCGCGGCTCTTTTCTATAGGATATTTTTTAGTAAATATTTTCCAACACCATCTTCACTGGAAGTATATTCTGTAATGTCATCTGTGATATCTTTGACATCATCCATGCCATTTTTCAGACAAACAGACCATCCAGCACACTTTAACATTTCAATATCATTTTCTGCATCTCCAAAGGCAATCACAGAAGAAAATGGAATGTTGTGTTCATGACAGAAATGTGTAATTCCACTGCCTTTAGTAACAGATGCATTCTGCAATTCCACCAAAGTATCATTTGTTTTGAAGCAGGCAATTTCTTTTGGAAGTATTGTCTTTCCTAAGTGTTCTAATTCATCCGCAATTGCAATGGAATCACAGCGATATAGAATCTTTCCTGTAGGCTCGGCATAGAGATCTGCATCGGAAGTGCAAGCTTCTACTTTACAGCTGTGTCTTAAACCACTTTGAATGATTTCATCATCAATATATCTAGATAATTCATATCCGTCACGATACACAAAAGGGTTGATTCCTTGCATATCTTTGAATGTTTCCACAATTGCTTTGAGTTGTTCCACTGTTAATGGATTATACTGAGTTGTTTTGTTTGTTGACTTTTCCCAGATTTCTCCACCATTCATTCCAATCAGAAAATCAAATTGAAAAGAAAGTTTCCATTCTTTGTGATGATCTTTTAATCCTTGCCATAGGGGTCTGCCACTTGCAATTCCTACTATCATTCCTTCCTGATGCATCTTCTCAAATGCCTGGATCGTTTCTTTTTGTGGGATACGGACAGTTCTAGAACGCAGTGTTCCATCAACATCCGCTACAAATACTTTAAAGTTCTTTTTCATACGCATTTAATTTTAAAAACATGAGAAAAATTGTCAATCAGTTCTGATTGTATAAATATAAATTGGAAAATTTCAATATAATATATGACATATGTTAGAAATCAAAGATATATCAAAACAGTATAAGACAGGAGATTTGATCCAGAAGGCATTGGATCATGTATCTTTAAATTTAAGAGACAATGAATTTGTCGCAATTTTAGGACCAAGTGGATCTGGTAAAACAACGCTATTGAATATTATTGGTGGATTAGATCGCTATGACAGTGGAGATCTAGTCATCAATGGTATTTCTACAAAAAAATATAAAGACCGTGACTGGGATTCCTATCGTAATCATACGATTGGTTTTGTATTCCAGTCATATAACCTGATTCCACATCAGACGGTTCTTGCGAATGTGGAACTTGCTTTAACCATTTCTGGTATTTCAAGAAAAGAAAGAAAGCAGCGTGCAATTGAAGCTTTAGGAAAAGTTGGTCTAAAAGAACAGATACATAAAAAGCCGAATCAGATGTCTGGCGGACAGATGCAAAGAGTTGCCTTGGCAAGAGCTTTGGTCAATGATCCAGATATTCTTCTTGCGGATGAACCTACAGGTGCACTGGATTCAGAAACATCTATACAGGTCATGGATCTGTTGAAAGAAGTTGCGAAAGATCGCCTTGTGGTCATGGTAACGCACAATCCTGAACTTGCACATCGCTATGCAAATCGTATTGTAAATGTAAAAGACGGCCATATCTTATCTGATACAAATCCATATGTGATAGAAGAAAAGCCGTTGCCTGCTGTACATAAAAATCTTGGGAAATCATCGATGTCATCTTTGACTGCGCTGTCTCTTTCTTTAAATAATCTGATGACGAAAAAAGCTAGAACAATTCTTGTTTCGTTTGCGGGATCCATTGGTATCATTGGAATTGCCTTGATTATGTCATTATCCAATGGTGTCAACGCGTATATTCAAAATACAGAACAGGAAACTTTATCAGAATATCCTTTAGAAATTGATAAATCTGCTTTCTCTATGACGAGTATGATGGGGAATATGGCAGAAGCACATACGAAAGAAAAATCTGGTGAAGTGAATGAAATCGATGTTGTGAGTAATATGTTTTCTGGAATGAGTCAAAATGATCTTGCGTCTTTAAAGACATATTTTGATTCTGGAAAGAGTGATATTGATACATATGCAAGAAGCATTGAATATCAATATCATGTTGAACCACAGTTGTATTTACCTGATACAACAAATGGAATCAAGCAGGTCAATCCAAACAATTTAATGGCAAACAGCGGCATTGCGCCAACATCTTCCATGTATTCTTCACAGTTTTCAATGAATGACTTTAGTGCTCTTCCAAAGAATGCTTCTTTGTATAGAGATAGCTATGAAGTCAGTGAAGGCAGATGGCCGCAGAATTATAATGAAGCTGTTGTTGTGCTGTCGAAAGATGGATCATTAACAGATATGACACTCTATTCATTAGGTCTTAAAGATTATAGTGAATTAGAAAAGATTGTTAAAAGCTTTCAGGATGAAGAGAGCAGTGATGTAAAAACAACAAGTAAAGACTATCAGTATCAGGATTTTATTGGCATTCATTTAAAGCTTGTCAATGCATGTGATGCATATGCATATGATGATGCGTTAGGGGTTTATGCATCGAAGAGTAATGATGAAGCGTATATGAAAAAACTGATTGATCAAGCTGAAGATATCAATATTGTTGGTGTTGTAAAACCGAAAGAAGATGCCAATATTCAGATGTTGTCTTCTGGCATCTATTATTCAAGTGATCTTGTAGATCATATCATTCAATATGCATCAAATTCAGAAATCGTGAAGAAGCAATTGGAACAGCCAGATAAAAACATCTTTACGGGGAAAGCATTTGGAGAAGAAACAAGTGAACTTGATACAGAGCATTTATTTACTGTTGATGAAGCAGCACTCGCAAACGCATTTAAAATGGATTCTTCTAAAATTAACATTGATCTATCAAAGTATTTAGATGTTTCCAGCTTATCTAGCAGTGTGAATGTATCAGATCAAATGATTCAGGAATTGATTTCTTCAAGCTTGAAGCAGGTTTCTCAAGAAGAAGCACAACAGGCATTCATGAATCTTTTACAGTCATATCGCACATATATGGAAAACAATGATACCAGTGATCCTTTGAAACCTTTAGAAGAGTATCTTACAAGTGGCGAAGCAAAAAAGATACTGATGCAATCGATGAGTAGAATCAGCAAGAATGAAACAAACAGTGCATTGATTTCTGAAGCAATTACATCTTCTTTAAAAGATCTTTATACAACAATTGTGAATGAAAATCATGATTCTCTTACGGATTATCTGAATACTGAAGAAGCAAAACAAAGAATCTATGATACGGTATATTCTACATATCAAAGTGTGCAGCTTGTGATTACAGATGATGATCTGAATGGCATCGTTAAGAATTTACTTGCGGGATATATGGCGAATGGTGGTTCGTTTGATCAAGACACCTTTACAAATGCATTCTTTACATATCTGAATACAAAAGAAGGCCAGGATGCATTGAATGGTGTTGTTTCTGTATTTGTAGATACAGATGCTTTATATTCCAGTGCTTCAAAAATGGTCAATACACAAACATCTACATTGATTCAGACAATGTCATCTTCCATTACACAGGCAATGAATGCGATGGTTCGACAGCTGCCGAATGCGTTAAGCATTGATGCAAGTGCATTTACGAATGCATTCCAGATGAATATGGATGCATCACAATTACAGGCAGCACTTGCGAGTATGATGTCTTTATCATCTTCTTCAAAAGAATCTAATTTATCTACATTAGGATACGCAGATGTAAAGGATCCAAACGCAATTGTGATCTATCCAAAGGATTTTGAAAGCAAGAGTGAAATCATCAACATACTAGATGCATATAATGAAGAAATGAAAAATGCAGATGAAGACAAAGTCATTACATACACGGATCTTGTTGGAACGTTGATGACATCTGTTACGGATATTGTGAATGTCATTTCATATGTATTGATTGCCTTTGTAGCGATTTCACTTGTGGTATCTTCCATTATGATTGGTGTCATTACATATATTTCAGTACTGGAAAGACAGAAGGAAATTGGGATTCTACGCGCAATTGGAGCTTCAAAACACAATATTTCAAATGTATTCAATGCAGAGACATTCATTACAGGAGCTTTGGCAGGAATCTTTGGAATTGGCATAACACTTGTATTACTTGTTCCAGGCAATGCATTGATTCATTCCTTGACTGGAAGTACTTTAGTTAATGCATCATTGCCGATATCTGCAGCAATCATTCTGATTGTATTAAGTATTGTATTAACTTTGACTGGTGGAATTATTCCTTCTAGAAAAGCCGCAAAATTAGATCCAGTGAAAGCACTCAGAACAGATTAACAAGAATGGAAAAAAACATTCTTGTTTTTTAAAAAAGTGATGTAACCGTTATCATTCTGAATAAATTTTCAAAAAGATGAAAAAATCGAAAAAAATACGATGGAATCAGCACTTTTTGAATGTTATCGGTTTTCAAAGTAGAAAAAAATGTTGTAGAATAATGAGTATTGTGAAGGACACGAGGAAAAGAGAAATTATGAACAGACCTGAATTTAATGATGCATTTGCGAAAACAAAACTAAAGCCACATAAAACTTTCGGTGGCAAAGTAGTGGAAATTCTTTATGGCGCAAAAGACGCTGAAGGAAATCCATGTGCACCTAAAGAGGGTGTAGAAGACGGACATGGCCGTTGGTTTGGTATTGAAGTAAATGGTGATTATAGAATGTATTCCTGGACACATTCTAAAGATGAAGGTGGAAATACAGAGTATGGAACTGACCATGAAGATCACGCATTAGAAGATATGGAAAATGACATGCTCAAGAAGAGAGAACTTGCTAGAAACGCAGAAATTCTTTCAAGAGAATATTCCAGCGAAGATGCAAGTGAAAAGATGGAAGCTTTAAAGAACGAATGGAATGCTTTACCAACATGGGATACACCAGTTGAAAAGGAATACCAGCTTCGTTTTGACAAGGCTAATGCTGAATTCGCTCCAAGAATGGAAGAAATCAAGAAGAACAAGGAAGAAAAAGAAGCAATCGTTGCTAAGGCAGAAGAATTAAAGAATGCTGAAAACTTCAAAGATGCTAGAAATGTATTGAATGATCTGAAGGATGAACTTTATGCAATTGGTTCTGCTGGTGAAGAAGCTGATCGTGCAATGCGTTCTGCATTAAACAAAATTGAACGTGAATTACGTGACAAGCAGAGAGAATACAATGCTACACGTGATGAAAGAATGGCACAGGCTAAGGAAAAGAAGGAAGCAATTATTGCAGAAGCTAAGAAGCTCACAGCAAATGTTAAGAACTGGAAGAATGCTGGTGATGAACTTGCTAAGTTATTTGATGAATGGAAGGCTGCTGGTAATTCTGGCAAGGATGTAGATGATGAATTGTGGGCACAGTTCTCTAGTATCCGTAAGGAATTCAATGCTGCTCGTAATGCATTCTTCGCTGAAAGAAGTGCAAAGTGGGAAGAATCTATTCAGACAAAGGAAAAGCTCATTGCAGAAGCTAAGGAAATTTCTGACAAGAAGGATTATGGTTTTGACACAACAAACCGTATGAAGGAATTGGATAAGGAATGGAGAGCTGCTGGATATTCTGGAAAAGAAAAGAACGATGCTCTTTGGGATGCATTCAATGAAGCTAAGGAAGTATTCTGGTCTGCTAAAAAGAGCGAATCTTTAAAGAAGATCCAGAACATCATTGATCGTAAGAAGAATGAACTTGAAAGTCTCAAGAAGAAGATTGAAGATCTTCAGTTCAGAATTGAAATCGCTCCAAATCCTAATATGAAGGAAGATTTCGAAAGAGAACTTCACTTGAAAGAAAACGAAATGGATAAGCTGGAAGCTTCTATTGCAGAAGACGAAAAGAAAATCAGTGAATAATCAAATGAAAGATAAGGCTTAGGTCTTGTCTTTTTTTTTGGGCGCTCCAAAATTGGATGAGGTGTCAAGAAATTGATTTTCAAATAACATGAGGAATTGAAAGAATTTCAACACCT
>QQXM01000118.1 GCA_014610835.1 Erysipelotrichaceae bacterium 7770_A6 | reverse complement strand
AACGTCGATTTTTCTTCAAGACCTCATGAACATCATGTTATTTTGGAATATGTCAAAACCTCATCCAATTTTGGATAATCAATAAAAAACAAAGATTCGTATACTAGCCGTAATACGAATCTTTATTTTTGTGATAAGACATATTCTGTATGTATTTTATATACAATACATTGAATGACGTGTTCCATGAGTTTCTGTTCTTGATTGGTGGAAATGAATGCATGCTCTGTTTCATTCAGGGAGAATAGATCATTGAGTGAATCTTCAAATAAAGAAATAAATAAATCATATGCCTGTTCTACAGATGAATATTTCATATGTGTATGGATTTCAATCAATTGAGAAATCTGAGACATGGAATAGCAACGTTTTAATATTGTTACAACCATGAAATAGGCAATGTGTTGTTTTGTGTAATGTTTCTTGATTGGTGGAGCAACAATGGATGTTTTAACATAATTGTTGATCATTGCTTTTGTAATGAATTTTTCATCAGAAAAATATGTACTTTCTAAATTGCTTTGCAAGTACGTGATAACCTGATCCATATATAAGTCTAACGATGGCAGTTCATTCCATCTTGGAAATTGAAATCTATTCATAAAAATAAGGTAACATAAAAATAATTATTTTACAATCTAGAAATTAATACTAGATGTATTGACATATCATATTAGATAGATTACTCTTATGATGATAAGAGGAGCGATTATGATAAGCATTGTTTCAGATACATCTACATTATATTCCATTTCCGAAGGACAAGAAATCGGATTATCCATTGTGCCTTTAAATATTACAGTTGATGATCAGTCTTATAAAGACTTTGAAGACATCACAGACCACCAGTTATTAAAAATGATTGAAGAAAAGAAGGTTCCTAGAACTTCTCAGCCATCTCTTGGTGAAAAAATTGATATTTATAATGAACTTTTAAAGAAGGGTGAAGTCATTGATATTACAATGGCATCTGGTTTATCAGGAACATATCAGACAGCGTTGCTTGCGAAAAATGCATGTGATGATCCTGAAAGAGTAACTGTGATTGACAGTATGACACTGTGTGGACCTCATCGTGCACTTGTTGATATTGCATTGGAAATGAGTGCGATGGGTAAGAGTGCAGCTGAAATTACACAACAGATTGAGAATATGAAGCGTCATGAAATTTCATTCTTGATTCCAATTGATTTTGAATTCCTTGTACGTGGAGGCAGACTCAATGGTATGGCTGGTGTATTAGGCGGTTTATTAAAACTGATGGCAGTCATGAAAAAGGGTGAAGAAGGCAGAGGCTTAGATAAATTTGCGGTTTGTAGAACAACACGTAAAGTTGGTCATGATATCACAGAAGAAATGAAGAGAGAAGGAATTGATAATTCTTATACATTCTATATTTCTCATGCGGCCAATGAATTGTTAGCATTAAAGATGAAGGAAAAAATTGCTGAAGAATTTCCGGATGCAACAATTCATATCTATCCATTGTCTCCATCATTTATTACACAGGGTGGTCCTGGATGTGTAGCAATTCAGGCAATTAAACTTTAGGATCTTGTTGAAAGATCCTTTTTTGTAAAAAAACAGCTCTTTTTAAAGAGCTGTAAAAGACTTTATGTGGGGCGGACCACAATACCTGTTATGATCCGTATAAAGTCATATCAGGTATTAATATAGTTTGATAGGAAGCTCTTGGGAATTGATGAGCTTCTTTTTTTGTAGAACTGGGAGTAAAAGGTTTAATACTACAACAAGCAATACAATTTCAATTGGCAGTAGAATTGTATTTTTTATTAAACTCTTTGTTGCGTAAACAATATATGCATTTCCATAAAGCATGCTTGACCATAAGGAACCAATCGCTACATTAACAAGATAATTATTGATTGTTTTTGCGATTGCAATTCTAGTAATTGTGATCTTTTTCTGGTATAGACATAAAGAATAGATCAGAGAACCTAGCATTGCAGTTAATGTATAGCCTGGAAAATATGCACCATCTGGATACAGGATAAAGCTGAGATTATCTGTCACAAATGCAGATACCATCCCGGCAGCAGGGCCGACAATTGTACTTTCTAATGCAACGACAATGTATGTCACTGTAATTCTTAGATTTTCACTGACTGGAATACGAATAGAACCAACTGCAATCTTTAGTGCAATCATACATGCAATTATTGCCAGGTACTTCACGCTTTTTAATTTTTTTGCTGAAGAGAGCCAATACTCTTTTGAAAACATAAAAACACCTTCCTTTCTCACTCCATTTTGAGAAAATGTGAAGATGTTTCTTTCTCGCAATGGGTAACGATACATGACCGCAAGCATATGCTTTTCGTCCATAAGAGCCCCACTCTTATAGCACTTAACGCCATCTATCGCAAAAAGAGTAACATTTCATGATAGAATATTCAAGATGAAAATATTAACAGTTACATTAGAGAACAGAAATCTTTTAAAAGATTACATTGATCTTGGGGTCAATGAAGTTGTATTAGCAAGTGCAGACAATACATTTTCTGCGCTGCATGAATTTACAGGCGAAGAAATCAAGGAGATCGTTGAAGAATGTCATATGCATCATATGACTGTTACAGTGTTAATGAATCGCTTGTATAGTGAAAAAGATATTTATGCCGCACAGAAGGAAATGGAAGAAATTCTTCATTTAGGTGTTGATGGCTTGATGTTTGCGGATCCTGGCTTATTAAAGTATGCAAAAGAAAAACATCTTGAATCTTATTTGACATATCGTCCAGAAACATTGATGACATGTAATGAAGATGCTTTGTTCTGGAAGGAACAGGGGCTTCGATCTGTTGTTATTCCTTGTTTGCTGACAAAAGATGAAGTGATGGATATCGCAAAATATACGCCAGATACAACCGTGATCATTCATGGTTCAACATTGATGTCTGTATCTAAAAGAAAGCTTTTAAGTGCATATAAAGAAGTGAATCAGAAAGATTTTGATGTGCATTCTAAAACACTTTCTCTTAAGGAAAAGCAAAGAGAAGCATATATGCCAGCATATGAAAATGCAGTGGCGATGATGATCTATACGGATTACATTCAAGAATCTTTTGATGAAATGCATGCATTTATGGATGCACAGGTGACATATTTTGAAATTGATACACCATTTATGAGTGAAGAAGCAGTGATTGATGCAATCAGGATCTATCGCATGTTACTGGACGAGAAAGATGCATCTCGTGAAATACAGGCATATAGAGACAAGTATCAGGACAAAGAATTATCGGATGGATATTATGGACAGAAGACAGTTAAGTAATCGATTTCATAAGCCAGAATTATTAGCTCCTGCTGGTGATTTGAAGCGTGCGAAAACCGCAATTTTATATGGAGCTGATGCTGTATATTTGGGTGGACAGTTTTTTTCACTGCGTTCTCGTGCATCAAACTTTACATTAGAAGATATTCAGGAAGCATGTGTATTCGCAAAAGAGCATGGTGCTAGAATCCATGTTACATGTAATATCATTCCTCACAATGAAGATTTTGAAGGATTGGAAGAATATTTGAAGAAACTGGAGGAGTTTGGTGTTACAGCGATTATTGTCGCTTCTCCTTCCATTATGAAGCTTGCTAGAAAGGTTGCGCCTAAGCTTGAAGTTCACTGCTCTACACAGATGTCTATTACAAACGTTGAAACGGCAATCTTTATGCATGATGTATTTGGGATTGATCGCGCAGTTCTTGCGAGAGAATGCAATATGGAAGACATTTATGGTATTACGGAAAAGTGTCCTGTAGAAACAGAAGCATTTATTCATGGCGGTATGTGTGTAAATTATTCTGGCAGATGTACATTGAGTAATCGTATGACATTGCGTGATGCTAACCGTGGAGGATGCGCACAGTCTTGCAGATGGGCATATCATCTGTATGATGGAAAAAATGAAATCAGTGATGATGCGTTATTTACAATGGGTTCTAAGGATCTTTTTACAGCGGATTATATGTATGACCTGATGAATGCAGGTGTTTCTTCTTTAAAGATTGAGGGAAGAATGAAAACGGAATACTATGTTGCGACAATTGTATCTGGATATCGTCATTTGATTGATGAAATCTATGAGAATCAAGGTCCATTATCGCAGGAAAGACTCGACTATCATAAAAAACAGATTCTCTATGGCGAAAATAGAGAAGTATGTTCAGGATTCTATGCTGGCAATGCCAATGCTGATTCTTTGATTTATCATGAAACAAGCAATGCAGATGTGAATCATGACTTCTTAGGTACTGTTGTTGGAATTGATGGAACACATGTAACGATTGAAACAAGAAATAAATTCAATACAGGGGAAACATTAGAAATCTTATCTCCATACAATACTGTTCGTCAGTTTCATGTAGATTCCATTCTAAATGCAAAAAATGAAGTGATTGAAACAGCCAATCAGCCGATGACACGTGTACAGATTGATATTCCATTTGAAGTACATGAAAAAGATATTCTCAGGAGATCAAGATGATCATTGAAGGAAATGTGAGTGTAAAGGCAGCAGTACTTGGAAATAAGAGAAGTATTGAAAGAGTTATTGTGGATGAAAAGAAACATGATAAAGATACTTCCTGGATCCTGCATCGCTGTGAAGAAAAGAATATTCCCGTTGTTCATAGAACACGTGAAGAAATTGATGCATTAGCAAGTGGAAAAACACATGGTGGTTTGATTGCAGAATGTGGAAATCGTCAATATCAGGATATTTCTGCATGCTTGAATGAAAATCCTTTTCTTTGTGTACTGGAAGGGGTAGAAGACCCGTTTAACCTTGGCTATGTCATTCGTACATTGTACAGTGCAGGATGTTCTGGTTTGATCATAAGAAATCGTGACTGGTCAAATGTTGAAAGTACGATTATGAAGTCTTCTGCAGGTGCGAGTGAATATCTGAATATTGTTGTGAGTGATGATATTCCTTCATTAATCAAAGATGTGAAGAAACATGGTGTGAAATGCTTTGCGGCAATGAGAAAAGATGCAATTTCCTGTTTTGATGCAGATTATACAGGTCCTTCACTCATTGCGATTGGTGGAGAAATGCGAGGTCTATCAAAAGGTGTACTGGAACAGATGGATCAGAATATTTATATTCCATATGCCAATGATTTCCATATGGCATTAAATGCTTCTAGTGCAACTGCAGTGCTTGCTTTTGAAGTATTACGCATGAGAAACAATTGTATTTGATTCAAAAACAAACAGGAATGAAAGATTTTCAATCCTGTTTTTTTTAACTTTTTTTATGAAAGCGTTTTTAAATGTATTTTTTCACTTGATTAGTTTTTCATAACTGATAAGATTATCACGGACGCAAAATGGAGGGCTTATGAAAGAATCATTTTATTTTCATGATGACACTGTCATCCTAAACTATTCAAAGCAGTACGTTACAAGTAAACATGGTATTATTCATACGGATGTGTTTGATGCATTTCTAGATGGATTTTTAGTTTATCTGGAAAAGAATCATTATGATCTTTATAAATATCTTGAAAAAGATGGTTTGAAGAATCATGAACGTATCAAAAAAGAAATCAAATTCGTTTTAACAGCTTTACTTGTTGAAGCTCCATCTGAAATTCATGATGAATACATAAATTTCCCAACAATTTTTGAAGATATTATTGAACAGGGATATTCCTACTGGAGAAGTTTACAGAGATATTCCGTTCTTTATACAACAAATGAATCTGGCTTTTCTGATCAGTCATTCTTAGCAGCAGATGCAAAGGTTAATGAACGTATCAGAGAACTTTATAGAAGCTTACAGGAAAGAATCCAGGGTGAAAATAGAGTTTACCGTCAGTTACAGGCTGGCACAAATGCGGCAATGTTATTGAGCTACTATGAACCAGAATTACCTGCAGGATATGAAAAGTTATCTCATATTCCATATGTTGCAAAGATTAGTTTAAGAACACCATTGATCTTGCATCCAAAGTTCAACAAGAGAACAAACAAGTTTACAGATACTACTGTAAATCCAATGGATGAATTTATTCCTGGTGATGAAGAATGGATCTGTTATCCAGCAATGGTTGGAACAATGCTGATTTATTGTTATTTCCATAGAAATTACATTTCTTCCTGTGTATCTATGGCTAACCTGTTTGAACTTGCAAGCAAGGAAGATACAAAGAATAGAAAACCTGATGCAATTATGTTATTTGGTAATCCTGATGGAAAGAAAGATACAACATTCTATCATGATGAAGTCAATGATATCTGGATTGGCAAGAACTCTGCTGCTCCTGAAATTGACTACTTCGGCTATACAAAGAAATCTGTTCTTACATTGCATAACTTAGCAATGATGAAGAAGGGATGGCTGCCAATCCATGGTGCTATGGTCAATATCTATTTGAAGGATGGTACAAAGAAGGGCTTAATGTTTATGGGTGACTCTGGTGCTGGTAAGTCAGAAACACTGGAAGCATTGTCTACTTTGGCATCTGATATGATCGATCATCAGGAAACTGTATTTGATGATATGGGTACTTTGCATCTTGATGCTAATGGCAAGATCCGTGGTCAGGGTACTGAAATTGGTGCGTTCGTAAGACTGGATGACCTGGATAAGGGTACAGCATACAAGGATATGGACCGTTCTATCTTCTTCAACCCTGAAAAGAGCAATGCACGTGTTGTTATCCCAGCTGCACCTCATTCTGTAGTTACAACAGAACATCCAGTAGATATCTTCCTATATGCAAATAACTACACAGATAAGCGTGGTATGCATTTCTTCAAGACAAGAGAGGAAGCTGAACCAGTATTTGTGGAAGGTAAGAGATTTGCATTAGGAACAACACAGGAATCTGGTCTTTCTACAACATTCTTTGCGAACCCATTTGGACCAATGCAAAGACAGGAAGAATGCCAGGTATTGATTGATAAGATGTTTGATGCTTTATTTGATCAGGATATTCCTGTTGGTGAAGTATATACATGTCTTGGTCTTCCTAATAAGGGAAACCACGGTATTGACGAAGGTGCTGCTGCACTGTTAGATTTCGTTAAGAACGGTAAGAAAGATATTTAAGGTACTAGCTTTGCTAGTATCTTTTTTTAGGGTGTTGTACAATAGTCGCATGGAAACAATTACATCATTACAAAACAGCAAAGTAAAAAAATGGACAGCTTTGCATAAGAAAAAAGAAAGAGATCTGACAGGATTATTTTTGATTGAAGGAGAGCATCTGATTCAGGAAGCTTTGAAAGAAGGAATCGTTGAAACGATTATTACAGATACATCTTCTCCATTTGATTTTGAACATACAGTATTGGTAACGGACAGTATTATGAAGAAACTGTCTGAAAATGTATCACAGGTTCACTTGATTGCGGTTTGTCACAAGCTTGATCAGCAGGTAAAAGACATGAAAAGAGTTATCTTGTTAGATGGCGTGCAGGATCCTGGAAACCTGGGTACATTGATTCGTACAGCAGTATCATTCAGCTTTGACTGCGTCTATGTGAGTGAAGAAACTGTGGATCTTTACAATGACAAGACAATACGTTCTACACAAGGGGCATTATTTCATATTCCAGTGATTCGCTGTAATTTGAATGATGTTGTAAAAGAGCTTCAGCATGATCACTTTACGATCGTTGCAACTTCTTTAGAACAGTCAAAAACAATATCTGAAATCAAACCAGTATCACGGATGGGATTTATATTTGGTAATGAAGGACAGGGTGTTTCTAAGCAGCTGCAGGAAGCAGCAAATGAAAGATTGCGTATTGAAATGCATGGATTTGAATCTTTAAATGTTGCGGTAGCTGGTGGTATTGTCATGTATGAATATCGAGGAAAATAAACTACAAGAAGAAAACCAATCTGAGAAGATTGGTTTTTTGTGTGGAATCAGTCTAAATGATTTGTCTGCTTATAGATACCAATTAAAGCATTTTGTAATATTTCAGAAAGAGATAATTGATTTTTGGAAGCAAATGTATCGAGCCAGGAAGGAATCGTACAATTCTTTCTGACTGCTTTTTGACTGTATTTTTCAGCATATGCGCCAACATCTAATGGAACAAGTGTTACGACACCATTGTCATATTCATCTGCTTCAATAGATTTGTAATCAGATGGTTCTGGAAGAGGATTTCCATCTTCCAGTTCACCTAGTATCCATCCACATCCTGCATCATTTAACATAAATAAAAGCTCAGAAAGTGTATCTCCTTCAGTAACACATCCTTTTAAATCAGGAAAAATCGCAGTATATCCACCTTCATCATTTGGATATACACATGCTGGATATATAAATTTAAGCTCATTTTGTTTTTTGTTTTTCATAACTGTCTCACTTTATTTTAGCCCTGCTTGTTTTAAAATGGAATTTGCTGTTTTCAAGGCAAGATCACCTCTATGCATTGGAATTGTAATTTTGCCTTTTTTGTTTTTGTGTTTGTATTGATAGTGGGATCCTTTGATATCTATTAAAAACCATCCATCTTTTAATAATATCTTTTCTAATTCTTTGAATTTCATTTTCCTTTCTTCATGTGTATAATACACATTATACACACTAAAAACAATACAATTATATTGTTTTTCTCTCCTGGTATATTGTTGAAGACTCATAAAACAAGTCATTCACAATATACTCACTCTTTCTATCAATCCTGTTTAACCGT
>QQXM01000117.1 GCA_014610835.1 Erysipelotrichaceae bacterium 7770_A6 | reverse complement strand
GAAAAAACAGAACAGGATCTGATACTGTTAAGTATCGGTTACCTGTTCTATTTATTTTTGTTTATCGGTGAATAGTAACGTCTTTTTTTGTGGAATTATAGAAAATGTATTTGTAAAGGAAAAAATGCTATAATTTAATCGCGTTTTTTACGTAAATGGTTTTAATGTACAAAAAAGGAAATTATGAATAGAGATATTAGAAGAATTACAGATGGAGCAATGATGGCAGCAATCATTGGTGTCATGCTTTTTATTGATCGACAGACAGCAGGCATGATATCTGGCGGGTTTGTGTGGCTTTTACCAATTCCAATGGTTTTCTATAGTGCAAAATATGGAATGAAAAACAGCTGGATGTTATTCATTGCGGTATTGTTGTTAACGTTTGTTCTAGGAACACCTCAGACATGGTTCTATATGGTGAGTGAAATGCTAATTGGTATTCTATATGGAAGTGGCATTTATAATAAAACTTCAACGAGAAAGTTGGTGATTCGTACGATTCTGCTTGCGGTAGTTGCGGATGTGCTTTCTATGCTTGTGTTTGCTTCGTTTTTTGGATATGACATTGCATCTGAAGTCGTTGAATATCAAAAAATCGTTACCAAGGCACTGGGTCAGGCAAAGCAAACCTTGCCATCAAATATTGATTTAACAGGTCTGATTCGAAATGCACTTGTTGTATCTGTTGTTGTGGGCGGGGTATTGAATGGCCTGGTTACACATTTACTGAGTCGTCTGATGTTAAAGAGACTGCGTATCTATACGGCAGATGTTTCTCCAATTTCTTCCTATTACCCACCTAAATGGAGTGGCTATATTGGAATCTTAGGACTCGTGATGTTTTATTATTCTTCCTACAATACGTTTGAAAATGCATTGATGCAGTCGTTTCTACAAGGATTTGGAATGATTGGAGTTATGTATCTGGCTGCATTTGGTGTGATTGCGGCAATGATTTATACAAAGATGCGTTTTCATGTAAAAGGTTTTGCGGCAATTGTAATTGTTATCTTTGCGATGATGATGCCTGTTGCTTTTGCATTATTTGGATATTTCTATATTACGACAGATCTACATGATAGATTGATACAAGGAGTTGATTCTCATGCATACAAAGATCACGAAAACTAAAAAGATCGTTTACTCATTGCTTGTAATACAGGCATGTGCTTTGATTGTGCTTTCTTTACTATCAAAGAAAGTTTCTATTCCATCAATTCTCATTTTAATGATTGAAACAATTTTAGCAATTTATGTCATTTCTGATTTCGAAGAGGCTTATGAAGAACAGTCAAATGGCGTTAGAAACGTATTGGGTTCTACTGCTGAAGAAGCTTTCTTGACTGGTGGGGTTGGACTTGTCATGTATGATGATGACTATATCGTTACATGGATGAGTGAATTATTTAAGGAAAGAAAGATTGACCATGTTGGAGATCGTGTTTTAGGATGGATTCCTGAAGCTGATGATCTGATTGCGGGAAAGGCAGATGAAGTTTCTGTTACTTTAGATGAAAAAACATACAGTATTACACGTAAAGAAGATGCACAGGTATTGATCTTTACAGATATCACGAAAGAAGTTGTTCTGCAGAAGAAATTTGATGATCAGCTGTTTGTTTTAGGTCTTGCTTCTTTTGATAACTATGATGAAAGTGTTCAGTATGAAGATGAAGCGGATGCAACGAATATTTCCGCAAGTGTAAGAGCTCCACTTGTTGAGTATTGTCATACACATCATGTGTTGATGAAGCGATTGAATAACTCCAAGTATTTATTGATTCTGAATGAAAAAGCATATCAATCCATGGTAGATGATCATTTTTCTGTTCTTTCTAAAATCAGAAGAGTATCTATGAAGATGGATGTATCCATTACATTATCTATGGCATTTGCCTATGGTTCTACAGAATATGATGTGTTAGATGAAATGACTGCGAATCTGATGGATCTTGCACAGACAAGAGGTGGTGATCAGGTTGCGGTACAGTGTGTTGGCAATGATATTAAATTCTATGGCGGTTCTTCTGAAGCAAATGAAAAAAGAAGCCGTGTTAGAGTTAGAGTGTTATCTCACGCATTGAGAGATCTGATATTGAAGAGCAGTAATGTAATTATCTGTGGTCATAAGATGGCAGACTTTGACTGTATTGCTTCTGCCATGGGATTGAGTCGCGTGGCCTCTACGTTTGGTAAACCAGTATCCATTATTGCGAAAACTGGCGGAATTGAGGAAAAACTAGCAGCTGCATTAAAAATAAATGAACAGGAATTGAGCCAGGAATTTAATTTCATTACGGATAATGAAGCATTAAATCAACTGCAGGAAAAGACACTTGTGATTATGTGTGATCATCATAATATCAAGCAGTCAAATGGTGCAAAAGTACTTGAAAATGCAAAGAAGATTGTGATTATTGACCATCATAGACGTGCAACGGAAATTGGAATTAAACCAACACTTGTGTATATTGAAGCAGGTGCTTCCAGTGCATGTGAACTTGTATGTGAAATGATTCCATATATTTCTAATAAAGTTGATATCTCTGATATGGTTGCGACATTTATGTTGACAGGTATGGTTGTAGATACGCAAAGGTGGAGAGTGAGAACTGGTGCTAGAACATATGAAGCTGCAGCTAGATTGAAAGATATGGGTGCAGATATTTCTAAATCTAATGCATGGCTGAAAGATACATTTGAAGAGTTCTCAATTAAAACAGAAGTTGCAACAAATGCAGAGAGATATGATCATGGCGTTGTTATCGCAAAAGTTGAAAATAGAGTTTTATCTCGTTCTTTGATGAGCCAGGTAGCGGATTCCTTATTAGATCTGCAAGGCGTCAGAGCAGCATTTGTTATCGCAAACTGTGGTGAAAATGAAGCTGGTATCAGTGCGAGAAGTGATGGAACGATCAATGTACAGATGATCATGGAAAAGATGGGTGGCGGTGGTCATATGAGTGCTGCAGCCATGCAGAAGACAAGAGGCAAGGTAGCTGATTTGAAGAATGATCTTTTAGAAGCTACGATTGAATATTTCAAGGAGGATAGTGAAGATGAAAGTAATTCTTAAGCAAGACATTAAAAAAGTTGGTAAAAAGGGAGATATCGTTGATGTTTCTGATGGATATGGTCGTAACTATTTGATTGCGAGAGGCTTAGCTGTTGCGGAAACAAAGAAGTCTCTGGAAATCTTAGGTGAACAGAAAGCTGAAGAAGCTAGACTGGAAGCACAGCGTGTTGAAGAAGCAAAACAGCTTGCACAAAAGATGGAAAAAATGATGCTTACATTTACTGTAAAAGCTGGTGAATCTGGCAGAGTATTTGGTTCCGTTTCTACAAAGCAAATCACAGAATCATTAGCGAAACAGGGAATTCGTATTGATAAGAGAAAGATTCTGGATACAAACCCAATCCAGACATTGGGTATTACAAATGTTAGAATTGAACTCCATAAAAATGTTGTTGGAACAATTCGTGTAAAGCTTGTCGGGAGTGAAAAGTAATGCCTAGGCAGTTACCTTCTGCACCAGAAGCGGAGGCTAGTCTTTTAGGTACAATGCTTGTATATCCTGCTTCTACGCGTATTGCGATGGAAGAAGGACTGAATGAAGATGATTTCTTTGTGGAAGCAAATCGTAAGATTTTTCGTGTTGCTTCTGATCTTTACAATAGTGGTCAGCAGATTGATTTGACGACTGTTTATACAAGATTGAATGATTTGAATCTTTTAAATGAGACAGGTGGCATTGAATATCTGACAAAGCTTTCTGATGCTTCTGTAACTTCGTATAATACAAAAAGCTATGTGGAATTGATTCGTGATAAGGCAATTGCACGTAAAATGATTGAGACTGCAGAAAAGATTGCGGAAGATGGTTTTGAAAACTCCAGTGATATTGATGCGTATTTAGATGATGCAGAAAAATCAGTACTGGATATTTCTAGAAACCGTAAAACTGCGGAATTTAGAACACCACAGGATGTTATGCGTGCAGTTATGGAACGTGTACAGATGATGAGTGAAAATAAATCTGATATCACGGGCTATAAAACTGGATTTGTGGCATTGGATCATCGTCTGCATGGTTTTCAGAAAGGTGACCTTGTCATTTTAGCTGCGCGTCCTGCGATGGGTAAAACTGCGGTTGCGTTAAATCTGGCGATGAATGTTGCGACGTACAACCAGCCAGGTGCCGTTGCGATTTTCTCACTGGAAATGCCTGCGGAACAGCTTGGTATGCGTTTGCTGAGCGCAAGAAGTCATGTTCCTGGTGATAATATTAAAACAGGCAGATTATCGAATGATGAATGGAATGCGGTCAATGAAGCTGCAGCTGATCTTGGAAAGCTGCCTGTTTATATTGATGATACTTCTATGATCAAGATACCTGAGATTTTTTCTAAGTGCAGAAGATTACAGGCAGAACATGGATTGAATCTTGTTTTGATCGACTATATTCAGCTGATCACAGGTTCTGGTAAACGTGGAGATAACCGCCAGCAGGAAGTTTCTGATATTTCTAGAAGCTTAAAAGCACTTGCGCGTGAGTTGAGTGTTCCTGTGATTGCGTTGTCTCAGTTATCTCGTACGGTTGAACAGCGTGAAGATAAGCATCCAATGTTGTCTGACTTGCGTGAATCTGGTGCGATTGAACAGGATGCCGATATTGTTTTGATGTTGTATCGTGAAGCTTACTATAAAGATGAAGCGAAAGAGGCAGCACAGGAATCTGGCAGTGAAAAACTGGAAATCAATATTGCGAAGCACAGAAATGGTTCTACAGGCAGAGTCATTGTTGCTTTTGAAGGTGCAACAAATGCACTTTATAATATTCAGAATGATAATGATTTTATTCCAAATGAATAAGGAGGCAAATGTATGAAAAAGTTTATGACATTATTGATATGTACTTTGATTAGTATTGTAATTGTTGTCGTAATACCAATGCTTTTTCATACGTTTTCTTTTGTGCGTGTTGAAAGTGAATCTACAAATCACGTAGGTATGTTTCAACAGACAGTTGTGTCTGTAAATGCGAAGGAACAGACAATTCATAAGCTCTACTACAAAGATGAGCTTATTGGTATCTTTTCTAATCAGGAAGCTTTAGATCGTCATTTAAAGCAAGTCTATCATGATAAATATGAAGAAGACTTCCCAGATACAAAAGCACATATTGGCAGAGACTGTTATATTGTTGATGAAAAATCATACTATACGTATTCTGATGTATCTGATGAAATTTTGAACTATCTTGATGAAAATGAATTGTATACATTGCAGTGTACTGCGATCAATATTTCTGAAGATGGTAAAGTGAAAGCAAGGTTTTATGTGAGTGATCCAAAATTGTATGAAGATGCGATGAATGCGTATCTTTCATTGTTTGTTGATCCTTCTTCCATTGCATCTTTAACAGAAAATGCAAATACGCAGACAACCTTGACAAGTTATGGCTCCAAAGATGTTGGCCTGTCTATTTCTCAACAGATTACCCAGGAAAAGACATATGCTTCTCCTTCTGAAATCCGTACAACAGAAAAATCTGTACTTGAGTATATTGAGTATGGAAATAATACAGAAAAGCAATATTATACAGTGCAGGCATATGATACGGTTGCCGGTGTTGGGGCAAAAAACTATGGTTTAAGTGCAACGCAGGTTATGAATATTAATCGTGATAAGATTTCTTCCACAGACCAGATGTTAAAAGAAGGAGATCAGTTATGTATTACATATTTTGAATCTCCAATCGACGTGGTTGTGTATAAAAAGACATTGCGTCAGGAAACGGTTTATTTTGAAACAACTTATATTCAAGATGAAAATCTTGTAAAAGGAGAAGCTGAAGTGCGTACTGCAGGTGAGAATGGATCTAGAAACGCATTGTATACAGAAAAATGGATCAATGGTGTTTTGACGAGTGGTACGCTGGATTCTTCATATGAAACAAAACAGGCAAGCAATGAAGTGGTTGCTTTGGGTACAAAAAATGAACCTGGTGTAGGTACAGGATCTTTTAGATATCCTGTGGAAAATGTTGGTATCTCTTGCGAATGGGGCTGCTACTATGGTCATAGAGGAACAGACTTTATTGACCAGTATAATTCCTGGGGTGATGTATATGCCGCAGATAATGGTGTCATTGAAGAAGTTGGATATAACGGAATTTCTGGTAACTATGTTGTGATTAATCATAACAATGGCTATGAGACATATTATGGTCATATGAATGTTCCTTGTGATCTTCCTGAAGGGACAGTTGTAGCCAAGGGTGATGTGATTGGTCACATTGGTATGACTGGTTTAGCGACTGGCCCACATGTGCATATGTATTTTAAAGTCGATGGTGAAAGACATAATGCATGTGAATTTTATGATTGTGAAAGTGTACCGCATGTATGATGAATTTTGCGTTGTTAGCGAGTGGATCAAAAGGAAATAGCTTTTTGATTGAAGATGAAGGAACAAAAGTGTTGATCGACTGTGGATCAACAAAGAAATATTTAATGAATGCTTTGCATGCTTGTGATACAAATGTTGAAGATCTAGATGCTTTACTAATCACACATGATCATGCAGATCATGTATCACAGATCAAACATTTTAAAGACATTGATATTTATTCTCCGGTAGAAATCAATGATATCGATACATTTCGTGTGCGTGCCCTGCAGAAGTTTACAATTAACAATCTTGTATTTACACCTCTTGCATTGAGCCATGATGCATTGAATACAATGGGATATATTGTTGAAGATGGGATTGAAAAGCTTGTGTATGTCACAGATACAGGATATGTCAACCAAAAGTATTATCCAATGATGAAGGGAGCAGATTATATTGTTCTTGAAAGTAATCATGATGTGGATATTTTGATGCATACTTCTAGACCTCAATTTTTAAAGCAGAGAATCTATGGGGATGATGGTCATTTGAATAATATGGACTGCGCACAAGTTTTAAATTCTATTACAGATGAAAATACGAAAATGATTATTCTTGCGCATATTTCACAAGAAGCAAATACAAGACAGCTTGCATTAGATACGAGTTGTGATGTGCTTCTGCATCAGCATACAGGCTCTTTTAACAAAGAACTTGTTGTGTGTGCAGCTGGGCAGTTTGAAATGATCATAAAAGGAGATAAACATGAAAAAACTGATACTGGGACTGTTAAGCGGTTTATTGGTATGGAATCTACTGTTGACGTATCAATTGAACAGACTGTCTAATGCGGATAGTGAGGGAAATGTTGTTGTGCATAATAAAGTGGATACCAATGATATTTCTTCTGTTGTGAGTCAAGTAAGAACAAATGTTGTAAGTATTGCATCTGCAGATGATATATATTCTGGTGTCATTATTGAAAAAGAAGAAGGCAGCTTATATATCGTTAGTGTTTCTGAAGCTGTGAGTGATCAAATCACTGTAACGTTTGATTCTGGGGCAAAAAAGAGCGCAACAGTTGTAGGATATGATGAGGATACAGATGTATGTGTTTTGAAATGTGACGTTGATTTTGAAGTGAGTGGCTTTCATTTGACGGATGATTCTATCGTTAAAGCTGGCTGTAATGCCATTGGCGTTGGTGGAAGAAACAGCGTGACAAATAATATTTCTATTAATTCTGGAGTATGCAGCGAGGAAGGTTCGTATCGTATGCATGCGAATAGTGTGTATCTAGCTGAAATATATGAAATGGATATGAATGTCAGTGAAAAACAATATGGTGGAGCACTTGTGGATATCAGTGGAAACCTTGTTGGTATGCTGATTCATCATCCAAATGAATATTCTTCACATATGTCATATGCTTTATCACAGGAAGAATTGAAGAAAGTGTATCGTGAAATCAGAAAAGATGGAAAAGTAACACGTGGATCCTTGGATATCTGTGTGCGTGCCATCAAAGATATGGAATCTTATGAGAAGAATGAGAATGGTTTTGATCTTGATACAATGAATGGATTGTTTGTCAGCGATGTGAATAGTGATTCTTGCTGCTATGGAATTTTAATGTATGGTGATCAGATTTTGAAAGTGAATGATCAGCAGGTGGATTCTTTAAAAGATCTTAGAAATGTTATGTATTCTTTGAAATCAAATGATGAAGTGGAAATTACGTATGTAAGAGATGGTACGACTTCTACAAGCGGGGTAACTTTGAAATGATTCGATTGATTGCGTGTGGAAAAGTAAAAGAAAAGTGGATGCGTGACGGGATTGAAGAATATGCAAAGCGAATCCAGCCATATGAAAAGTTAGAAATTGTTGAAGTGAAAGATGAAAAAACATTAGATAATAATTCTGAAGCTGAAAATACAAGAGTGAAAAATATTGAAGGTGATCGTCTTTTAAAGTGTATCAAAGAAGATGATTATGTGATATTGTTAGACTTACATGGAAAAGAAATTGATTCATGTGAACTGAGTGAATACATTGAAAAGATCCATACAGGTGGAAAAAGCAAGATTGATTTTGTGATTGGCGGATCACTTGGTGTGAGTGAAGCATTGATGCAGAGAAGCAATGAAAGATGGAGAATTTCAAAAAATACATTTCCGCATCAATTGTGTCGAATCATTGTTTTGGAACAAATCTATCGTGCTTTTAAAATCATGAATCATGAACCGTATCATAAATAGGAGTTAGGAATATGAATCGTAGTGCTGGGGTGCTGATGCATGTTTCCTCTTTGCCATCCAATTATGGCATTGGAACATTTGGAAAAGAAGCATATGCATTTGTTGATTTTTTGAAAGAAGCTGGACAAACGTACTGGCAGGTGTTGCCTTTACATCCAACTGGTTTTGGAAATTCTCCTTATCAGGCTTTATCTTCTTTTGCGGGAAATCCATATTTGATTGATCTAGATATGCTGATTGAAGATGGTTTGTTGAAAAAAGAAGAAGTAGAAGATATTGACTGGGGAAAAGATGTTTCCAAAGTGGATTATGGCAAATTGTATGAAAATCGCTTTGCGGTACTGAAAAAAGCAAGCCGTAGATTAGCCAGCCAGAAATCAGAAGATTATTTTACTTTTCTAGAAGAAGAAAAAGAATGGCTGAAAGATTATGCTACGTTTATGGCAATCAAAGAAGATCGTCATGGTCAGCCATGGTCACAATGGCCACAGGAATTAAGAAATCACACAAGTGAAGAAGTGAAAGAAGAAGCTTACCGTTTAAGGGAACGTGTTGTTTTTTATGAGAGAATCCAATATCTTTTTTCAAAGCAGATCAAGGCATTAAAAAAATGGCGCTCCAAAATTGGATGAGGTGTCAAGAAATTGATTTTCAAATAACATGAGGAATTGAAAGAATTTCAACACCTC
>QQXM01000116.1 GCA_014610835.1 Erysipelotrichaceae bacterium 7770_A6 | reverse complement strand
AAGTGGGGGTAAAGTACAAAAAGTTGGCATAAAGAAAAGAGCGCTGTTACCAACTTTTTAGAGTTTTCGACAGCGCTCAATATTAGAGGGGGAAAAATATGCATCATATTCAAACACGCTATAATATTCTACATATTTTATTCTGGATGATTTCTTGCTGTATTAATGGATTTGTGGCAATTTATTTGAAAAGCAAGGGATTAGACAATACGTTGATTGGGATTGTTACGGGTGCAAGCTGTATTTTAATTACATTGATTTCACCATTTGTAACTTCTTTGTTAAATAAAATACAGAATCTGACAATTCCTAAATTAATTACATGTTTATTATCTGTTGCTTCCATTGTATTTCTGATGATTTCTTATGTTTCATTGCCTGCTGGATTCATCATGCTTTGTTATATTTATATCTTAACGGCGTTTCTTTCTTGTGTTCCACTTGTTTCAACGATTGCGATGAATTATATTGCGCAGGGAGTGGAAGTGAACTTTGGTCTAGCAAGAGGTATGGGATCTGTATCCTATGCCGTCAGTGCAGTTGTATTGAGTAATTTTGTGGAATGGTTTGATCCAAATGTTTTATCTGTCTTATTTCTTTGTGGAGTAATATGTCTTCTAAGTGTTGTGAATACTTTTCCGGATTATCATGAAGAAAAGCATGAAGTGAAGAAAAGCGGCAATGTTTTAACAATTGTCAAAAAATATAAATTGTTATTTGTGATTCTTCTTGGATGGTCATTTACATTTTCTGCCAGTACTTCTTTATCTACATATCTGATCAATGTTGTGGAGCATCTTGGCGGAAATACAATGATTTATGGGTTTGCGGTATTTGCGATGGCAGCGAGTGAAATGCCTGCGATGGCAGTTACAAGAAAACTGATGCGAAAGTTTGATGTGATGACTTTGATTGTTGTTGCGGGTGTGAGCTATCTTTGTCGTAATATTCTGATTGCGATGGCACCTTCGCTATTGTTTGTATTTATTGGTGTTTTGTTTCAAAGTACATCCTATGGCTTGTTGACTTCAACAATGGCGTATTACGTCAGTGATACATGTGAAAAAGAAGATCAGATCATGGGTCAGACATTGCTTGGAATGATGACAACTGGTCTTGGTTCTATGCTTGGAAATGTTGTTGGTGGAATCTTGCAGGATGCATTTGGATTAAGCAGCATGCTTATATTCGCAATGTTGATGACAGTGATTGGTGCATTGATTTTAATTGGTGTAGGTATCATTCATAAAAAAGCATAAGAAAAGGCACTGTGAAGTGCCTTTTGATGTATTATGCAAATTTCCAGGCAGTTTCTAATGCGATGAGCATCATATCTGTGAAACTGTTTTGTCTTTCTTCTGCAGTTAAAGCAACTGGTTTGAATAAATGGTCAGAGATGGAAAGAATTGCTAATGCCTTCTTTCTATTTGCACTTGCTTCCCAGTATAATCCAGCAGCTTCCATTTCAACACATAAATGACCGAAGTCTCTTAATTTTTCGTTTAATCCTGTCTGTGGATAGTAGAAGAAATCAGATGTATAAACTTTACCAACTTTACATGGGATATTGTTTTCTTTTGCGGCTTCTACAGCAGTCGATAACAGGTCATAGTCAGCACATGCGGCAAATTGGCCAGGAATACCATATGCATTTCCATAGCTGGAGTTTGTAGATGCTGCTTCCGCAATGACAACGTCCTTTGCATTGACATCCATATCTAATCCACCAGCAGAACCGATACGAATGATTGTATCTACACCGAACTGTGTGAATAATTCATGTGTATAGATACCAATGGATGGAACACCCATACCATGTCCCATAACAGAAATTCTCTTTCCTTTGTATGTTCCTGTATAACCTAACATGTTACGTGTGTCATTGAAACATACAACATCTGTTAAATACTTTTCGGCAAGTGTTTTTGCACGCAGCGGATCACCAGGCATCAGTACAACTTTACTGATTTCTGCTTTTTGAACGATTGATGCTGAAATACTTTCTTTGTTTTCCATTTTGTTTTACTCCTTGTTAAATAGTTTCTTTAAATTGACATCAAATGGTGGATAAACGATTCCTCTTTCTGTAACGATCGCAGTGAGAAGAGAGTGGTCAGTCACATCAAATGATGGGTTATATTTCTTGATGTCTCTTAAGATCATTGGTTCTTTGTACCACATGGAACCAACTTCTTCTTCATCTCTTTCTTCAATATGGATATCATCTCCACACTTTGTATTGAAATCAATTGTAGAAGATGGTCCTAATGTGTAGAAAGGAATTCCGTAATGTTTTGCTAAAATGGCAACACCACTTGTACCAATCTTGTTGGCAAAGTCACCATTTGCCGCAATACGATCACAGCCAACCATAACACATTGAATCTTTCCTTGTTTCATGACAATACTTGCCATGTTATCACAGATGGAAGTAACATCAATTCCTGCTTTAAACAGTTCATAGCTTGTTAATCTTGCACCTTGTAATAGAGGTCTGGTTTCATCAGAATATACATGAATATTCATTCCTTTTTCATGTGCAAGATACATTGGTGCTGTTGCGGTACCGTAACCAAGACATGCCAAGTATCCTGCATTGCAGTGCGTCAAGATGCCATCGCCATCCTTTAATAGTGTGACACCATATTCTGCAATTTTTTGATTCATCACAAGATTTTCCTTGTCGATTGTTTTTGCTTCTTCTACAAGTTTTACCTTGATGGCAGCAACGTCAATAACATTTGCTTCTACAAAAGCTTTCATACGGTTTAAAGCCCATGATAAGTTGACTGCGGTTGGTCTGCTTGTATTTAAGTAGTCCGCATCTTGATCAAATGCTTTTTTGAATGCATCATAGGAATCATATGGATAGTGCTGTGCCAAGACTGCCATGGCATATCCTGCAAATACGCCAATGGCTGGTGCACCACGTACCTGTAAAAGCTTGATTGCTTTCCACATCTCTTCTTTTGTCTGTAAAGTGAGATATTCTTCGTGATTTGGAAGCTGTGTCTGATCTAAGATAATCAATGATTTAGCATCCTCTGTAATTTTGATAACTTCTAATTGTTCCATCGTATTATCCTTTCTGCCCGTACTTGTTGAGCGCAAAGTCTCGCATCCAGTCGACATTCTCTTTAGAGATTGTAACGGGTTTTCCAATGCAGAGTGCCTTGTAGTAGATATCTGCACTTGTTTCTAAGACTTTTGCGACTTTAAAGCACTCTTTCATGTCTTTACCAGCACATAATGCACCATGATTGCTTAACAGACATGCTTGTGTTGTGCCTAACGCATTGCATACATTTTCTGCTAGTTCTAGTGAGCCTGGCAGTGCATATTCTGCACAATTGACATCTCCTCCAATTGCCTGTGCCATTTCATCCGTTACAACAGGAATGGACTGGTGGAGAACACCAAATACAGTGGAAGAAACTGGATGGGTATGCATGATGGCATTGACATCACTTCGATTTTGATAAATGCGTACATGAAGCATACTTTCAATGCTTGGCTTGCGTTTACCTTCTATAAGATTTCCTTCCTTGTCCAATACACAGATATCTTCTTCTTTGAGTGTGTCATATGGCATGCCGCTTGGTGTTAGATAAATGTGACCATTTGTCGGGTCGCGTAATGAAAGGTTGCCCCATGTTTCTATCGTGAGGTCTTGTGAAGCCATTTGTATTCCGGCTTCAATGATTTGTTGTTTATAGTTCATAATAGTATTCTATTATGGATTTGCATAAATTGAAGTATACAAAAGAAGAAAAGTGCTTATGAAAATAGTTTCATGAAGTTTTTGCTTTTCTTTCAAAATTGTTTGTTATGTTGTTGACGGTGATATAGGCAGGCTGTATATTTGAAACATACAAACCGATGAACAGGAGATCAAACATAGAAGGCAGCTTCTAGAGAGTCGTGATGGTGGAAATCGACAGTGAGGCACTATGCAAATGGACCTGTGAGGGCTAGATGAAAGTTTTATGCGAGTACTTCTAGACGCAATGTCAGCGTTACAGGACAGGAAATGTGATTGCATTTTCGTGACAAAGAGAGAAGTTTATCTTCTAATTAAGGTGGCACCGCAGGCTATTACGCTTGTCCTTAGATGGACAGGCGTTTTTTGTTTCTATCACGAATGAAGAAAATGCATTAGAGAAAAAGGAGGAAAATCACATGAAAAACGTACTTACTTTAACTTTAGCTGCAACATTCATGGCTACACTTACTGGATGTGCATCATCTCAAACTGCGACTTCTTCAACAGCGAAGGAAACAAAAACTTATAAAGTCGCTGTTGTGAAGCAGTTGGATCATGCATCTCTGGATGAAATTGCTAAGGCAATCTGTGATGAATTTGATGCAATTAGTGAAAAAGAAGGTGTGAAAATTGAATATGGTGATGTGTATTCTGGTCAGAATGATCAGACTGTCTTACAACAGATTGCCTCTCAAGTAACAAGTGAAGGTGTAGATGCGATTGTTCCTGTCGCAACTTTAGCAGCGCAGACAATGACAGTTGCTTCGGATGGAACTGTTCCGGTTGTATTTGCGGCAATTTCTGATCCTGAAGCTGCAGATCTAACTGGAATTGATTATGTAACTGGTACATCTGATGCATTGAATACGAAACAGATCATGGAAATGATGTTAAAGGCAAATCCTGATATGAAGACAGTTGGGCTGTTATATTCTAAGTCGGAAGCAAATAGTACAAAGCCAATTGCAGAAGCTAAGAAATATCTTGATGAAAAAGGTATTCAATATGTTGAAGCAACAGCGAATACAAATGATGAAGTCAAACAGGCTGCTTCCAGCTTGATTGCAAGCAAGGTAGATGCGGTATTTACACCGACAGATAATGTTATTATGGCTGCGGAATTATCCATTGCCTCTGATTTTATGAATGCGGGTATTCCTCACTATACAGGTGCTGATTCATTTGTTAGAAATGGTGCATTTGCGACTTGTGGTGTGAACTATACAGAACTTGGCAAGGAAACTGCTGATCTTGCATACAAAGCAATGAAAGATGGCATGGATGCAACTGGCTACAAGGGCAGCTATGAAGTCATGCCTGGTGGAATCATTACAGTCAATACGGAAGTAAGTGAAAAATCAGGTATTGCTTCTGATACATTTAAAGATTTTGGAGATGTAGTTGAAGTAGAAACAAGTGAAGAATAAGCGGAGGGAAGAATGTTATATATCATACAGACAGCTTTACAACTTGGATGTGTTTATTCGTTTGTCGCATTGGCCTTGTTTTTAAGCTATCGTATCCTTGATATTGCAGATCTAACAACGGATGGGTGTTTTGTACTGGGGATGGCGGTTTCTGTCTCCTGCTGTGCAGGTGGTCATCCGTTTGCCGGTGTGATTCTAGGAATGATTGCTGGGGGATGTGCTGGATGCGTAACTGCAATATTACAGACACGCTTGGGAGTTCCTTCCATTCTGGCTGGCATTGTGACAAATACTGGATTGTACACAATTAATTTAATGGCAATGGGATGGAGTTCTAATATTTCTTTATTAAAGAATGAAACGATTTTCTCATTGTTTAAGAAAACAAATATTGGTGGCGCATGGAATGCAATTATTCTGGTGGGAATGATTGCGTTATGTGCAATGGTGTTGATGAAATGGTTTTTATCAACACGCTTAGGCTTATCCATTCGTGCAACGGGAGATAATAGAGATATGGTTTCTGCTTCTTCTATCAATCCGAAATTTACAATTCTTGTAGGTCTTGTTGTTGCGAATATGTTTACGGGGTTGAGTGGTGCACTTGCAGGACAGCTGCAAAAAGTGCAGATATCAATGCGGGAAGCGGCATTGTGACAATTGGTCTTGCAACGCTGATCATTGGAGAAACATTGATCCAGGGAAGAAAATCCATTGGTAGAAATATCTGTGCGTGTCTTGTGGGAAATATTGTGTATCGCTGTATTTATGCATTTGTTTTACAGACACATATTATTCCTGTAGAAGGTTTGAAGCTGATGACAGCCATCATTGTTGCTTTGGCAATTGCAGCTCCATATATCAAAGAGAATCTTGATGTAATGAAGCGAGAAAGAAGGGAGAAGTCATGTTAAGAATTGAACATATTTCTAAGACATTCCATCCTGGAACAGTGAATGAAAAGAAAGCTTTAGATGATTTTTCTTTGACAGTGAATGATGGTGATTTTGTTACGATTATTGGATCAAACGGTGCCGGGAAATCTACGTTGTTTAACAGTATTGCGGGAAACTTTCTTGTGGATTCTGGCAGAATTCTTTTAGATGATGAGAATATTACATTTACACCTGAATATAAAAGAAGCAAATATATTGGCAGATTGTTTCAGGATCCATTGCGTGGAACAGCACCACATATGACGATTCGTGAGAATCTTGCATTGGCATATTTACGTGCAGGGAAACATACAAAGATGTTTTCTCGTGTTTCCAGGAAAGATGAAGAAAAGTTTAGAGATGTTTTAAAGCAATTGGATAATGGCCTGGAAGATCGTATGGATGTTCCTGTTGGGACATTGTCTGGCGGGCAAAGACAGTCATTAACATTACTAATGGCTACGATCGTCCCTCCAAAACTGTTATTGCTGGATGAACATACAGCTGCTTTGGATCCACAGGCTGCGGAAAAAATTATGTCATTGACAAATCAGATTGTTTTGGAGAATCATACGACTTGTCTGATGATTACACATAATATGAAGAGTGCTTTATCTACAGGAAATCGTACATTGATGATGAATCAAGGAAAGATCATTCAGGATCTGAATGCGGATGATAAAAAGAATATGGATGTGGATACTTTGATGCATCGTTTTAAAGATGCATTAAATGATGATCGAATCCTCTTGACGCAAGATTAGCTTAGGGCTAATCTTTTTGATTGAATTGGAAGTGAGAATATGGCAAAGAAAGAAACGAAAACAAATGCGATGAGAATTCTGGATCAGGCTGGGGTATCTTATGAGATTCATACATATGATGTGAGTGATGATTTGATTGATGGCGTGAGCGTTGCACGTAAATGTAACGAAGATCCAGAACAGGTATTTAAAACATTGGTAACGGTTGGCAATGATAAGGAACATTATGTGTTTGTGATTCCAGTTGCGGAAAAACTGGATCTGAAAGAATGTGCTAAGGCAGTTGGTGTAAAAAGTGTTGAAATGATTCCACAAAAAGATTTGTTGAAACTGACAGGATATATTCATGGTGGATGCTCTCCTATTGGAATGAAAAAGAAGTTTGTAACGGTGTATGATGAGACAATCGTACTGTTTGATAAGATCCTTGTATCTGGCGGAAGAGTTGGAACACAGGTAGAAGTTGGAGTAGAAGATTTGTTGAACGTAACTGAAGGTAAAGTGCAGGCAATTACAAGAAACATATAATGTTCACAAAACTATACATATTGTCTGATATAATAAAGCTATGTTAAAGAAATTAGTGAAAGAAATCCTTGTTTTATCAAGTGTAATAGGCTGTATGCCTTTGACAAGTATTATTGCGGAAACAAATCCATGTGATTCTGATCCGTATAGTGATGCATGCAAGACATATTCTCAAAAGAAAAAAAATGCTTTAGATGCTAAAAATAAAGAGATTGCACAACAGAAAGCAGACAGTGAGGCAGAACTTGCAGAAATCAAAGCAAAGCGCGCAGAGATTGCCGCAAATATTGTTGCGTATAAAGAAGAAATTGCATCGTATCAAAAGCAGATTGATGATTTGAACAGTACGATTGCAGAATTGGAAACACAAATCGGTGCATTACAGACACAAATCAATGATACACAGGCAAAAGCAGATGCAAAGCAGGTGGAAATTGACGATACGCAGGCACAGATTACGCAACTTGGAGAAAAAGTGAAAAGCAGAATGGTATCTTCACAGTCTGGCATGCGTATTCATAAAGAATTCTCTATTTTAATGGGCGCATCTACGTTTCAGGATTTTTTGCGTATCGCAAATGGACTGAGTGATATCAATGCCTATGATAACCAGACAACAAATCAGCTTGTAGATCTATCTGCACAGTTAAAGAGTGACAAGGAAGAATTGGAGACTTTAAAAGCATCTCAACAGGCCCAGCAAGATGAATTGAATGCCAGCCAGGAAACACAGGAAAATCAAAAAGCACTTCTAGAAGTAGCACAGGAAAAGATTCAAGTGTATAAGGATGCTGCAGAAGATACTGCTGCAGAACTGGAAGCACAGGGTGAAAAGATTTCTTCTACAGTGGATTCCTTGAAGGCAACAATCAATTCTAATGCTGCTCAGATGGATGCACTCCAGGCTGCGATTGATAAAGCAAATACACCGCAGCCAACTCCAGATGAAAGTGGTGGTGGAGATAATTCTTCCGGCGGTGGATCATCTGGAAACTTTGGCTCTTCTGGATGGACGAATCCAGTGCCTGGTGCATATCGCAGTGCTGGTACATGGAACTATCCTGGTGGTGGAAAACATCTGGGATATGACTTTGCGGCAAGCCAGGGTACGACAATCAGAGCTGTTGGAGATGGCGTTGTGATTGTTAGCGCAGATGGTGCAACGACCGGGTATCTTGGAAGTACTGCGCATGGTACAGGTGGATCAAGTGGTGGAGGAAACCAGATTTATCTGTTAACTGCAGTAAATGGATCATTATATGCGGTGAAGTATCTGCATATGCAATATGGATCACCAATTGCCTTAGGTACACAGGTAAAAGCAGGAGATTATATTGGCAGAGTTGGTGCGACTGGAAATGTAACAGGGCCGCATTGCCATATTGAAATCTTTTATTTAGGAGATGCATCAAATTTCACAAATTATTTAAGAACATGGAATGGTGATCTGGCCTTTGGATGTGGATGGGCTGGCAGCTATGGCGGCTATGGTAGAAGATGTCAGGATGGCTATGGTGCCCCATGTAGAATTCGCCCTGAAAATGTCATTGGATAAATGAAGGAGACTGCAGTAATAAAGTCTCCTTTTTCAATATCGCTTGAAATATAAAAATAGTCATGCAATCCATTTTGGATGTATAGCTCTAATAATAATCTTTGCATATTTCAAAAAGCTGCTGAAGTTCCTGTTGAGTTCGTTTTTTTTGTATAATGCTTCTATGAAAAGAATCTTTCGTTTGTTACTAGCTGTATGGTTTTTATGTTTTTGTGTCTTTACTTTAAAAAAAGAAGCAATCTTTTCTTCTTTCTTTCATAATGTCAAAGATATTTTTGTGAGACAATTGTTTCAGGAAGAAAAAGAAGTTGTTGCATATGATGATTTGTATCATCCATATTATGCGTTGCTGGATGAAAAAGAAAAACGAATCTATGCAAAGATCATTGACTGTACAAATGCATTAGAAACAACATTGAAGCCATTTGATGCAGATATTACAGAAAAGAATATTGCAAATGCATATCAGGCTGTCATGTTTGATTGTCCTGAACTTTTCTGGCTGGAACAGGGATATTCTTATGAAGTGTTGGAAAATATGGGTGTTGTTTCTGTGACGTTATCGTTTCATGAAACTGCAGTGGATCTTGCGAAAAATCAGCAATTGTTTCTAAAAGCCAGTGAAGAAATTGTACAGAATGCTCTTGTATATCCGAGTGATGAAGAAAGGGAAAGATATGTTCATGATGCCTTATGTGAAAGAATTACATATGATCTAGAGGCAACGATGAATCAATCGGCGTATTCTGCACTGGTGAATCATCAAACAGTTTGTGCTGGGTATGCAAAAGCTTTTCAATACATCTTGAAGCAATTATCCATTCCTTGTGCATATGTAACGGGAAGTGCAGAAGGTGAAGATCATGCATGGAATATTGTGTATCTGGATGGTTCGTGGTGGAATGTGGATGTTACGTGGGATGATGAACTAGAAGATCCGTATATGTTTTTTAATTTGAAAGATGATGTATTTGATGAAACACATGCTAGAAGTGATATCAGTGTTTCTTTGCCTGCTTGTGAATGATGAAAAGATAAATAAGCGTCGCACATAAAAAGCCGCTCATATCAATGAGAACATCTTTGATACAGCCATAGCGGTTTGGTACAAAATGCTGAATCGTTTCATCTATGGATGGTGGCAACATCCAGAAGAGTACGTAGTTGAGTTTTAGATTTGTGAGCAGTGGTGCAGTGCGCAAAGCGTACATGACTAGAATGCCAAGTCCGGCATATTCACTGAAATGTGCGAGTTTACGTATAAAATGATGAAATGTATCAAAAGGAATATTCCATCCAAAGCTATGGAGAATGGATAATAAGAATTGTGTCAGACCACCAGAAATGGCACTGCTTGTTTCACCAATCTGCAGAGAGTTTGAAAATATAAATAAGATATACAGGAATACAATAATCCATACATACTTTTTGTTCTTCATAAGTTCACTTGTCAA
>QQXM01000115.1 GCA_014610835.1 Erysipelotrichaceae bacterium 7770_A6 | reverse complement strand
AGATGTTTGATTGAAGCATTCTCTCTTCACTTAAAGCATCTACTTTTATTTTTACCCACAACTATGTATGAAGGATCTCATTAACCTACATTTTTACATTGATTTTTGCAGGCCCTAAATGCGTAGGTTGGTGCTTTGTTGCGATATGCTCTACGGTTACGGTGTATTGTTCAGATTCAGTTTTCGGGAATCTTTATGAAATCTTCAAAATTGCCCGGTATGCTATCCGTAAAATCAAAGAAAGGACTTGATTATATGGATATGATTTTGAAAACAACTGACCTCTGCAAAAATTTCAAGGGGCAAATGGCGGTAAACAATGTGTCACTGAACATCCGGCGCAACTCGGTTTATGGTCTGCTGGGGCCGAATGGGGCTGGCAAATCAACAATCTTAAAAATGCTCACCGGCATTTTGCGCCCCACATCGGGAAGCATCGAGTTTGACGGCCACCCATGGAAGCGGAATGATCTGGAGCATATCGGTGCTTTGATTGAGATGCCCCCTCTTTACGAAAATCTGACTGCATACGAAAATCTCAAAGTCAGAACTACATTGCTCGGCCTGGACGATGCACGAATTAACGAGGTATTGCAAATTGTCCAGCTCACGAATACCGGCAAGAAACGGGCCGGGCAGTTTTCTCTTGGTATGAAGCAGCGGCTTGGTATTGCTATTGCATTGCTGAACAGTCCCCAGCTTTTGATTCTGGATGAACCGACTAACGGCCTTGACCCTTTAGGGATTGAGGAACTTCGAGAGTTAATTCGCTCTTTTCCATGCAAAGGGATTACAGTTATTTTGTCCAGCCATATTCTGTCAGAAGTCCAGCAGATTGCAGATCATGTGGGTATCATTGCTGGCGGCGTCCTTGGATATGAGGGAGAGCTTCGCGCCGGTGAAGATTTGGAACAACTCTTTATGGATGTTATTCGCAGAAATGGTAAGGAGGGATATTAAATGGAGATGGCATATATTCAGGCAGAGAACCTAAAGCATAAGAGAACTTTCACAAAAACGCTGATCGTTCTGGCCCCGTTTGTAACTGTGCTTATGAACTTTTTTGCCCCTCTTTGGTTCCAGCTCAATTCTTATAATTGGTGGTATATCCTGCTTTATCCTGGATTCCTTACGCTCATCTGTGCCTTGATTGAACAGCGGGATAATGGCAAACTAAAATATCGTGCCGTTGCTTCATTGCCTGTTTCGCAGAACAAAGTCTGGAAAGCAAAAATTGGAGTGGCCGGTATTTACTCCTGTGTGGGGAATTTCATTTTCCTGGCGTTAAATCTGTTGGGTGGTTTTGCAATATTAGTTATCAACGAAATTCCCCTGACAATCGGAATTTGGCAGGCTGCGGCCGGAACAGCTTGTATTGTCATTGCAAGCCTATGGGAAGTTCCGCTGTGCTTATGGTTATCAAAAAAAGTTGGTATCTTTGTCACGGTTATTCTTAATGCCGGACTTGGAAGCGTTTTAGGGATTTTCACGGCTACAACCTCTTTGTGGATGATCTGCCCGTATAGCTGGGTGCCGCATCTTATGATTTCCGTGTTAGGTATTTTGCCTAATGGTGAGCCGGTTGCAGATCAGAGTACGGCAATGGCATTTTGGATGATTATACTTGTATTGGTCGTTTCGCTGGCCTGGTTTGCGGCGCTGTCATTTTTAACTGCAAGATGGTTTGAGAAAAAGGAGGTGGGGTAACTATGGTATCTGTGGTTCGCTGCTGGAAAGCAGAATATCAGAAGTGTAAACATAGCATTTTGCTCTATATGCACATCATGATTCCGATTATATGTGCGGCGATTTTTGCGGGTTACTATCATATATCCAGATGGGAACTGGCAACCAAAATCAGTGCCTATCTGGAAGTGCTGGCCGTTGCGTTCCCGTTTCTGATCGGCATTATTGTGGGCCTGGTTGTTCAGATCGAAAATCAGGCCGGGCATTATCAGCTTTTGTTGGGAACAATCCCATCTCGCATGGCAACGTATATTGGTAAACTTGGTTTTCTGATGATCTGTGCTTTTGGCGCAACATTTTTAGCGTTAGGAACATTCGCTGCACTATATAGGGATGCTCCGGCAAGCCTTTACCTGAAAGCAGGGATTCTATTGTTGATTACCACACTTCCCATTTACATGATTCATTTGTTTGTGGGAATGAGCTTCGGAAAAGGTGCATCTATGGGATTGGGAATTGCAGGGAGTTTAATAGCTGCCCTTATGATAACAGGGCTTGGTGACGCTACATGGAAATATATTCCCTGGGCCTGGAGCGTTCGTGCTATGGATTACACTGTGCTTGCATGGGATAGCCCCCAACTGTATGCACAGGTAAAAACCGATTTTTTCAGCGGTATGATTATTTCTGTATGCTGCACTGTTTGTCTGCTGATTGCCAGTTTGGTTTGGTTTCATGGTTGGGAGGGCGGTAAAAACAGTGAATAAAAAGTGCCTGTTTGCCGTGGTAATTGTGCTTGTAAGTCTTATATGCTTATCGGCCTGCGGTGCGCTCCGCGATACCGCCGATAAAAATAAGGCGTTAAATGAATCTCTGCCGTATTATGAGCTGAACGCCGCAAACTATGATGAAATTTCATATAACGGCTTGACATATACCATAACGGATGAATGTCTTGAAATGTCAGAACTGCAAGAAGAAATCGGGCAGGTATCGAAACGCTTCAAAAATGTGGCGGGGGAAGATTTCAGTTTCGGCTACGTTTACAGTATTGTGGATGTGGATATAAGCAATGCCGTAGCTGTAAATATCAACAATGAATATCGGAAAGCTGACATTAAAAATAATGATGAGTAACCTCGACAATGGGGTATAATGGGGCGGGAGGTGATTTTTTGGCCCACTTACTTGTAGTTGACGATGAAGTTTCTATCTTGGAATTGATTAAGAACAGTTTGGGGAAAGATGGATATTTGATAACAGTCTGCCAAAATGCGGATGATGTAGACATCAAAAAGCTGCATTTCTATGACCTCATTCTTTTGGATGTGATGATGCCTGGCACAGACGGGTTTGAGTTTTGCAAACAGATCAGGAATATGGTAGACTGCCCGATTCTCTTTCTGACCGCAAAGACATTAGAGGAAGATATATTGTTTGGATTGGGCATCGGTGCGGATGATTATATTACGAAACCTTTTCGTATTCAGGAGCTTCGCGCCCGTGTCGCGGCACATTTACGCAGAGAAAAAAGGGAGCATCACAGCACACTTTCATTTGAGCCTGATATAAGATTTGACCTTTCCGCAAAGGTACTGTATGTTTCAGAACAGCCGGTTTCCCTTACCAAAAGCGAGTATTCAATCTGTGAATACCTTGCGAAAAACCGGGGACAGGTTTTTACAAAAGAACAAATCTATGAAGCCGTTTTCGGGTTTGATGGAATAGGCGATGACTCTACGATCTCAACGCATATAAAAAATATTCGTGCGAAATTGGAGCATTTCAAAATAAGTCCGATCAGCACCGTATGGGGGATAGGATATAAATGGGAGTGAAAAAGAAACCTACATTGAAAATATTGTTTCGCCAGTTTGCTATCTCCCTCATTGTCATGCTGGTAGCGGCAATTATTGTCCCTTCTGGTTTGGAGGGACTTGCTGTAAATGCTGGATTAGCTACAAGAGCAAATCTAAGTGAATTGCAGGTAAAAGAGATCATTCCAACGCTGACGATTGCCCCGGATATTACAAAGGTTGTGATTCCACAGGGATGTGGCTACTTAATTCTGGACAAGAACTTTAATGAGCTTTACAGCAATATGGACGATGATGAAAAAGAAATTGCCCTGCTGTACGCAAAGGGAGAATATGTTGAATATGCTACGGGGAGGCAGTTTGCACTTGTTGTCCGGGAAAACGAATTTTGCGTTTTAAGGTATTATATTGGTTCTCAATTTACAGTGTCATGGCTACCGGAACATTTTCCATCTCCTGACACGCTTGCGTTTATCCTGATGGCTGTAAATTCGTTGCTGGTCATTATCATACTGACCGCCAGATTTGCTAAGAACCTGCGTACACAACTGACCCCGCTTTTTGAAGCAACTGCAGAGGTTTCAAAGCAAAACCTTGATTTTGAAGTAGGACACGCCAAAATCAAAGAGTTTGAAGATGTCCTTGCATCTTTTTCAAATATGAAAGATAATCTGAAAATTTCGTTAGAACGGCAATGGAAAACCGAACAGACACAGAAAGAGCAAATCGCCGCGCTTGCCCATGATTTGAAAACGCCTCTGACGGTTATTCAAGGAAATGCTGATTTACTCACAGAAACAAATCTTGATGATGAGCAACGATTATACGCTGGTTACGTCGTGGAAAGCTCCGGCCAGATGCAGTCATATATTCAAACCCTGATTGATATATCACGGGCGGCGGTTGGTTATCAGCTTCATATTGAAAGTATAGACTTGCCAGCGTTCATGCAGCACTTGTTCGGTTATATGGAATCACTATGCCAGACAAAAGAAGTCCGGCTGCAAATGAATACTGTTTCACTCCCTCAAATGCTGAAATTTGATAGGGTGCTGATAGAACGTGCTATTATGAATGTTATCAGTAATGGGCTGGACTACTCCCCGCAAGGCGGAACGCTTTATGTGGATGTTCAGAGTAACAACGGTTTCGTGGAAATTTCAGTCACAGACGAGGGAATGGGGTTTTCTAAAGAGGCATTATGCCACGCACAGGAACGGTTCTATATGGGCGATCAAAGCCGCAATTCAAAGTTACACTTTGGTATGGGTCTATATATTACAAATTCGATTATGGAACAACATAATGGTCAGCTTATTTTAGAAAATTCAAAAGAAACCGGCGGTGCAAAGGTTACTATGAAACTTCCTTGCTGATTTTCCGATAGTGTAATGGACGTCTTTTATGTCCGTCCATTTTTCAAATCTTTATGGAATCTTCAAAAACTCCTCTTATCATGTATCTAAAGAAAAAATTATGTTCAAGAGGAGTGTTCTATGACGAAGAGAGTAATTAATTGTTGTTTTCGAAAAATAACGTTCTTTTTAAAGTAAGCGTCAAATAAACAGTTGATAGTCAATGAAAACGGACAGAGAAAACGAGATAATACATTTAATGAGCTAAAAAAAGAACTCAATCTGTTAGGTTTAGATTGAGTTCTGAATAACTTGATGAGATTTTGAGTATTTTCGCTGTCTACTTGACCAGGAATGTATCAAACGCTGTCGTTTTCGATTACAGAATCATTGTGGCGATGCTGACGAGTAATGGAAGAGTGAACAGACATAATAAGGTAGACATACACACATGTTCTACTGCTTCTGTATAGTTTTTATCGTATTGCTGAGCAAAGATAGCTACATTACTGCCTACAGGACATGCGGCCGCAATAACCAGAGTTAATTTGATATCCAGAGTGCCGATTGGTAATACATAGAATACCCCTAAGATAATGAGTGGAATCACCAGTAATCTTACAAAACTGACAATGTAGGTATTTTTTCTTGTTAACATTTTTAGCAAATCAGATTTAGCAAGATAGGTACCAGATACTAACATGGCTAATGCAGTGTTAATGCCTTTGATGGCGGAAAATAAATCAGTGATGATAGCTGGTTGTGGAATATTCAGAAAGTATACAAATAAGCCAATGACAACAGAAATGACAATAGGATTGGTCAGTATCTTTTTGAAACTCATGGCGTTTTTGTCTTTGGAAATCATGTAGACACCTACTGTCCATTGTAAGGCGTTAATCATGACAATCATCATGGCTACAAAGAAAGCACCTTCATTACCAACAGCTGCAGTAACTAAAGGAATACCAATAAAGCCTGCATTGGAGAAAGCACTGGAGAAAGCGGAGATGCCATCTTTCTTTCCGAAGAAGAGATAGCCTATAAGTACGGATAATCCCATAGCTACAATGGAAAGAAGAATGGAATAGAGTAATTCCATGGTTTTTTCCTGTGTTCTTTCTATCCAGAAACTATTCACGATAACTACAGGAATGACTAAGTACAAAAGTACTTTTCCCATGTCTGCACTTCCCTGAATTGTAATCATATTTTTCTTGAAGAACAGATAGCCTATAGCAATCAATGTAAACATAATCAGTATTTGTTTTGATAATATTAGTACCATATCAGTATCAAATTCCTTTCAGTGGGTTGTTTTCAGCCGTGTCTACATCTGTAAATATGACTTGGATACGTATCTGAACGTATCTTGTCATAGGTATATGACTGTTAGATTATACTGTACAAAGCACAATAAAGGAATCATGAAGTTTTGCATCTTGCGGAATGGTAAAATATGTCGCCTGTTGAGATGGTTCAAAACAACGCAGTGCATAGTCACCTGTATAAGTGCTTAATTCTGGTTGTACTTCCCAGTAAACGGTATAAGGGGTGGAGCATTCTACATCTATATGTAGTGGAACGGTATCTCCTGCGGATACTTCTATATCCTGTATGTCTGTTTTGACTACAGGAGGGTGGGAACAATCTTTGTATGGCTTACAGCACCAGTCTGCTCTTGCGGCCCATTCAGATTTATCACTAGATTCTTTGTATAGAATATTACTCGCTGGGTAACAAATTAGTTTCCCATTTCAGAAAGCTTTATTGTATTGTGCATTTTATTATCTTATTTTGGAAACTTATCAGATCCGAGGTTCATTGTCTTGTTGGAACGTGTATCTTTTGGATGTTGTTGTGCGTTAAAGTTAGCTTCGTTCCAAAAGCTTCTGCAATCTTTTTTTAAACTCCATTACTGAAGTATAAAGGTTGTGATACATAGGAAATACTAACATCAATTAAGAAAATTATGTACCAGATCACAGATTTCTTCCATATTGTTTGTATAAAGAAAGATGATCTTTTCATTTCATCCATTAGCGAATCATTCTTTTGTGGCTATATTGTAATTAAAATAAACACGTTAATTGAGTGAAAATGAATCAATTCTCATTTACTTGATCAAAGAGAAAAATTCCCACCCTGAAATATGAGTAGGAATTTTTGTTGGTTATAATGTTTTACTTTGCACTATGCATACGATTCTTGAAAATGAATCCAGCAACACCAAGTGCCGCAATGATACCAGCAACATAAATGACTATATTTGTCTTATCACTTGTATCTGCAGACTTGTCATTCTTGACTTCTGCCTTTTTAAGATCTGTCCACTGTGCATAGACTGTCATATCCTTTTCAGCAATCAATGAAGTAATCTTTGTGCCGTTCTTAGCTTCTGTAAACCAACCTTCAAATTTAAATCCATCGCATGCTGGATCTTGTGGGAATGCAACTTCACTGCCTTCTTCTGCTTTAACAGTAGTTACGTTACCTTTTTGATCATTAAATGTGATTGTAAAGA
>QQXM01000114.1 GCA_014610835.1 Erysipelotrichaceae bacterium 7770_A6 | reverse complement strand
GTAAGCGTCAAATAAATACCGTCTACAAAAATATCTCCAGTCTAGGATAATCATATCCAGAAGGGAGATATTTTATGATCAGACAAAGTACATTAGACAAATGGAAACCAATTATTGATGGATATGATAAAAAGCAATGTTCATTAAAAGAATACTGTTCAATGAACAATATCAGTCAAAAATCATATACCAGAAACAGACTGCTGATCTATGGCCGTCATGAATCAAAAATGGATTCAGCTTTTCTTCCTGCTTTTATTGTTCCTGAAAGTAAAGAAGAGACGTTTTCTATCAATGGTGTATCTATTGCCATTGATGCTTCTATTGATGATGAAATTTTAAAAAGAATCATAAGAATCTGTTCAGAACTATGAATCTGTTTGAAAAAATCAGTCACATCTATATACAAGTAGAACCGTGTGACCTTCGGAAAGGAATCGATGGCTATGCAGCTTTAGTAAACAGTGAATTCAACCTGGATCCTATGGACAGTAACAGTCTCTATATTTTCTGTAACAGGAATCACAATAAGCTGAAGTGTCTGTACTATGACGGAACTGGTTTCTGGCTTTTATATAAGCGACTGGAATCCGGTACATTTAAATGGTCAAAATCTGCTGATGAAAAGTCTCTGGAAATCAGTGAACAACAGCTGAAATGGCTTCTTGAAGGATTGAAAATGGAACAAAAAACCGCCTTCAAAGAAAGAAGAAAAATGTATGTCTGAAGTGCTGATTTTATGCATAAATATGCCATATTTCAACAATTTCGTGGTACAATAGATATATGGAAACAGAGAAGCAATTCAAGGAAATATTCGGAAAAATGTCACATGATCAGCTGCTTGATTATGCATATAAACTGCGCACGGAAGTAGAAACCCTTCAGGAAAAGAATTCTTCTCTGAAGCGTGCAATGTACGGCCGTAAAAAGGAAAATGTAAATATCGATCAGCTCTCCCTTTTCAATGAAGCTGAACTGGTCGATGAATCTTCTGAACCTGATGAAGTAAAGGATGTTGATATTCCAGAAGATACAGCTTCAGGTAAAAAACGTGGAAAGAACAGAAATCTCAAGACAATCAAAGAAAAGGTTATTGATATTGCCATGGATAACCCGGTATGTGATATCTGTGGTGGAAAACTAGTTGAAATCAAACCGAAGATAACAAAAAGACTTGTATATGTTCCATCTCAATTGTATGTTGAAAAAACTGTTGTTCATCAGTATGTCTGTCATGAATGCAGCGAACGGGAAGAAACAATGTATATCTTTCAGAAGGAAGGATATGTAGAACCAAGACCATTGTTGAAAGGTTCTATGGCATCCTCCTCTTTCGTTGTTGCTTCTGCATATAAAAAGCTTGCCATGGGCATCCCATTCTACAGACAGGAAAAGGAGCTCGGCAGAAAAGGTCTTCCGATCAGCAGACAGGTTATCTGCAACTGGTTTGTTCGATGTGCCAGACAGTACCTTGAACCTGTGTTTCAAAGGATGGAGCAGGATATCAGGAAATCCAGTATTCTGAACATGGATGAAACAACACTGCTCTGCCTGCAGGAAAGAAAAAACGGAAGAGAATCCAAGAGCTATGAGTGGCTGTGCATGACAAATGAATATGAAAAGAATCAGATGGCACTGTACTACTACAAAAAAGACAGAGGACAGGAAAATGTTAATGATATCCTTGGAGACTACTGTGGAGTGATACAGTCAGATGGATATCAGGCATATTCAAAATTCAGTTCTGCAGAAGGACATGCAGGATGTCTTTCACATGCGAGAAGAAAGTTTGAAGATGCATTGAAATCTAATGAAGCACTGTATAAGCAGATTACAAGAAAAGGAACTGCAGAAGAAGAAAAGGAAAAGCTGCTGGATGAAAATCCATCATTTGCCAAGGCACTCTGGTTTGTAAAGCAGTTTGACAGGATCTTCAAAATAGAGAAGAAAGCCAAACAGGCAAAGCACAGCTTTCAGGAAATAGAAGAAATACGTCAGACAGAAGAACAGCCTATCCTGGAAGAGATGCATGAAGAAGCAATCCAGCTGATTGATCAGTGTGCACCGAGTGGAAAACTGTACAAGGCATTGAATTACATGTTGAATCAGTGGGAATCATTGATCTACTACCTGAAAGATGGAAGAATCCCTGCGACAAACAACATAGCAGAAAGAGAAGGAATCAAACCGTTTGTAATGGCAAGAAAAAAC
>QQXM01000113.1 GCA_014610835.1 Erysipelotrichaceae bacterium 7770_A6 | reverse complement strand
AAGCTAACTATATAAAAGTCAACAGAAATTGATGAAAAAGTTTGAAAATGAAATTCTTTGAACAAGTTAGTTTCAGAAGGTATCTGTTCTTTGAAAATGTGAATATTCAGGCATGATGAAAACAACTTCAGCAGAAGCTGTTGACTGTAATTCAATTGTTTCTATCTCTATCGCAATAAAGCTGGATCAAACTGTGTACCTGTGCTTAACAGATGATAGATGACTCGCATGAGTTTTCTTACACAGTGACCCTGTGCACACCTGTGTCCTTTTCCCTGGGCTATCTTCAGCAGGTAGAATTTTCTGAAAACGGGATTGTACTGTATGACAGGTGTAATGATCTGATACAGGGTCTTTCTGAGGTATTTACAGCCTTTCTTTGTAATGGCAGTGTGTTGAGCGGTGAACTGTGATGATTCATAGGTCAACGGTGCTACACCTGCAAATTTAATGATCTGAGAAGGCTTTGAATAGTTGTGTATATCTCCTAATTCTGCTAGAATCGAAGTACCAGAGAAATGTGAAATCCCTGGAATGGAGAGAATAGGAGAGTTGTTTTGGATGGAGAACTCTTCTATTTTTTTATCTATTTCAGCGATTTGTTCCTTGATGAGTTCAATCCGTGCTACCAGATGCTTGATCTGAGTGGCTTCTGAACTGGATGGAAAGCCAATTGAATTTCTGGCTGCTTCCTTCAGCTCTTGAGCAGTAAGAGAGATGTGCTTGCCTCTGCCGGTGTCAAAGCATTTACGAAGTGTACGGATATCTGCGTGTGCAATCGCATCAGCGCTTCCAAATTCTTTCAGTATGTTCATATACACAATTCCATATTTGGACTTGAATAAACTGTTGAATTCAGGAAATACGACATCTATGCATTTCTGCAG
>QQXM01000112.1 GCA_014610835.1 Erysipelotrichaceae bacterium 7770_A6 | reverse complement strand
AACACAGCAGCACCGACAAGTGGAGATCTAATGAAACTGTCAAACAGCATTGGAGAAAACAGTATGGCATGGATTGACGGGAAAACTGCATACAACAATTTACTTTCAGAAAAACACTGCGAAATAAGAGTAATGAAAGATCATACTACATATACATCCCTCGATCATTTGAACAATGTGAATGCATTTCACAGGCTGATAGAGAAATGGTATAAAGGCTACAATGGTGTAGCGAGCAAGTATATCAATAGATATGCAGCTCTTTTCACACTGGCAAG
>QQXM01000111.1 GCA_014610835.1 Erysipelotrichaceae bacterium 7770_A6 | reverse complement strand
GTAGCTCTACATCCAGGGTTTACATGACAAATATTTTATTTTAATGACTTCTTATTTGCCTTAACTTAATGACATTGGATGATTCTTGATTTCCTTTCCAATTGTAGATTTGTCTTTGCCAAGCGTATCTGCGATGGACTTTTTAGAAGAATTGTTTTCAATACCGCGTTGAATGATTTTACGTTCGTCATCCGTTAAATGTAAATTCTTGTTTGATGTTGCCATGGTATGATCTCCTTTCTTTGCGGCAACACATCCAGCTGAGAAAAATAAAACATTCTGAAAGAGTAAAATCAACTGGAAGTTGGTGAAATAGTAAATTATATTCTATATATACGAAAGTGTAATTTAACTTTTCAGTTCAGCGCAAAACAAAAAAGGTTACTATTCACCGATAAACAAAAATAAATAGAACAGGTAACCGATACTTAACAGTATCAGATCCTGTTCTGTTTTTTC
>QQXM01000110.1 GCA_014610835.1 Erysipelotrichaceae bacterium 7770_A6 | reverse complement strand
TGAATATTCCACTCCTCCAGAGCCACTTTGTCCGATTTTGAGAGCCACCCATTCCGTAGAGAGAGCCATTTTTTTATTCCGGTAACAGAGCCACCTTCATATTATAAGATTATTTTGTGGATCCATATCCACAATGTCTTATGATTGGAGGTGCTTTTTTATGTATGACAATAAGACAATTATTAAACTTCATTTCGATGGAGTAAGTATTCGTCAGATTGCAGAACGGTCAAAAAAATCGAGAAACACAATTTCTCGGATTATTACTGCTGCTAAATCTGTAAATCTTACTCCTGAGCAACTGGATTCATTATCTGATGATGAATTGACACTTCTCCTGTTTCCAAATAAAGAACTGATGCCTGTATATGCACAACCTGATTATGCGTATTGTCACAAAGAATTAACCAAGCCTGGCGTCACTTTATCTACTCTGTATCAGGAATATGTTTTTCAGTGCCAGTCTGCTCATGTTCCTTTCTACAAGCGTTCCTATTTTTTTGAGAAGTATGCTGACTATGTCAAGAAAAACAGGCTAACGATGCATATCAGTCACAAACCTGGTGACAAGGTCATGGTTGACTGGAATGGCAAAACAATGAACATTATCAATCGCTATACAGGTGAGTTATCGACTGTTTATCTATTTGTAGCTACATTGCCGTTCAGCATGTACTGCTATGTTCAGGGATGCCTTTCTATGAAAACGGAAGACTGGATTGACTGTCACATTAACATGTTCGAATATTTTGATGGTGTGCCACGTCTGTTGATTCCAGACAATTTGAAGACAGGTGTTGTATCCCATAAAAAGTATGAAGATCCTGTTCTCAATAAATCATATCAGGAAATGGCAGAATACTATGGTATTACAGTTATTCCTGCCAGAGTCCGAATGCCAAAGGATAAAGCAGCTGTTGAAGGGAGCGTAGGCAATATTACTAACGCTGTTATCGGTCATCTTCGAAATCGTAAATTTTTCTCACTTGAAGAACTCAACAAGGCAATTCACAAAGAACTTGAAGTCTTCAATACGAATCCATTTCAGAAAAGAGACGGTTCCCGTCTTTCCGTTTATGAAGATGAGGAAAAGGATCATATGCTTCCTCTCCCTGAAAAACCATTTGAACTGTCTACATGGAAAACTGCGACCGTTCAGTTAAATTATCACATTTCTATCGACAAGATGAATTATTCAGTTCCCTATGAATATGTCGGAAAGAAAGTTGAAACAAAAATTTCGAAGCAGAATATAGTTATTTACTATAAAGGAACATGTATTGCTTCGCACAGGCGCCTGTACGGAAGAAAGAATCAATATTCAACGAATGATTCTCATATGCCAAAGAATCATCAGTATTTCAGCTGGAACGCTGACAGGTTTATCAATTGGGGAGAATCAATTGGACCCAATACCAAAACTGTTATCGAGAAACACATTCATCGCTACAGAGTTGAAGAACAATCTTATAAAGGCTGCATGTCTATCCTTAAACTCGCAGATAAATACACAGCCCAGAGATTAGAGAATGCATGTGCCATTGCCCTGGAACACATTCCTAATCCTACCTACAAGAATATCAGATTAATCCTGGAAGCGGGACAGGATGAAATGATATCTAAAGAAAATGAAGATGATACTTCAATACAGGAACACGCAATTCTACGCGGTGCTGATTACTACAGGAGAAAATAATTATTATGGACTACGAAATTACAGAAAAGAAACTGAAAGAAATGCATTTGTCAAAACTGGCAGATGAATATAACAGACAGCGCAATGATATCACGTATCAGAACAGATCTTTTGATGACAGACTGTATGAACTCGTATCAGCAGAATATGATTCCAGATATAACAACACGGTTAAAAGATATATCGCTAAAGCAGAATTCTCATGCGAAAATGCAAATCTGAATGATGTCAATTATAATCCAGATAGAAAACTGGACAGGCAAATGATCGAATCTCTACGTACAAATGAGTATATTGGATCACAACTCAACATCATCGTAATTGGTGCATCTGGATGTGGGAAGACATGGCTGTCCTGTGCCTTTGGAGTCAATGCATGTCAAAGTAAATATCGAGTCAAGTATTATCGACTTCCTGAATTGTTTTCAGAATTTGAAGCACAAAAAATTCAAGGCAGATACCGCCAATATCTTTCTGCACTAGGTAAATATGATTTAATGATTCTGGATGAATTTCTTCTGACTAGTACAACAACAAGTGAAAGAGAAAACCTTCTAGAACTCATTGAATCAAGAACAAATAAAAAATCTACGATATACTGCTCACAATGGACACCATCCGGATGGCATGAAAAACTTGGCGGAGGAGCTGTGGCTGACGCAATACTTGATCGAATTGTCAATTCATCATATATGATCGAACTGAAAGGAAATTCTCTAAGAGAAGAATATTCCAGATTAAAATAATCAAAAAAAGGAACTGTCAATTTCTCAATGAATGGCAGTTCTTTTATGTGGTTCTAAACTCTGGAATATATGGCTCTCGCCACCGGAATCAGGGTGGCTCTACTGACCGGAATGACTGGCTCCGCCATTATGGAATATTCA
>QQXM01000010.1 GCA_014610835.1 Erysipelotrichaceae bacterium 7770_A6 | reverse complement strand
AAGATGTATCACATGAGATGGGATATAGAAACAGCGTTTAAAGTGCTGAAATACATTATCGGAATGATTTCGTTTCATTCAAAAAAGCGTAATTTCATACAGCAGGAAATCTATTCGGCCATTCTGTTGCACTGTTTAACAAACATCATTGCTGACAGGATCTATTCGGCCATTCTGTTGCACTGTTTAACAAATATCATTGCTGACAGGATACAAATAGAACAGTCAGACAGAAGAAAACATAAATATAAAGTAAATATATCTACTGCCGTAACAAACATGAGACTCTGGCTAAGGAAATTAATTGGTACAGCAGAACTGATGAAAAGAATAAAAAAATATCTGGCCCCCGTAAGACCAGATAGAAAATATCAGCGCAATATGAAACCTAAATCAGTTGTTCCGTTCAATACAAAAGCATCATAGCGCTACACTGATTATATTTCATATTCAAGTCGCAGGCAAATTTTTCTAAAGTGAATCAATTTGCCTTTTTGTCATGCTTGAAAGCCATCAATTCTAATTGAAATGTGAT
>QQXM01000109.1 GCA_014610835.1 Erysipelotrichaceae bacterium 7770_A6 | reverse complement strand
TTTCTGAAAAATTTTTTATTTTGTGGATAACTGCTATTGACAGCTTTTATATTTATTCATTTATCGGTGAATAGTAACAATTTCTACAATATCAAAGCGTTTTCAAAGTTGATATTTATGCAAAGTTCAATGTATACTTTTAGCGTTATTTCGTAATTCAGGGACATATTGCCCACAAAGGAGAAGAAATGAAACTAGAAAACGAACTGAAATTGATATTAAAGAAAGATATCAAAGAAGCAACAAATCTTCAGCTTTACAACGCAATCAATGAATTAGTAAAAAAGAAAGCTAAAACTCTTTCTCGTTGTGAAGGAGACAAAAAGCTCTATTACATTTCCGCAGAATTTTTAATCGGAAAACAGCTAGGCAAAAATTTAATCAATCTAGGTATTTATGACGATATTGCTCAGCTTTTAGAAAACAACGGCAAATCTATTGCAGATGTAGAAGAAATGGAAAATGAACCATCTTTAGGAAATGGTGGTTTAGGCAGACTCGCCGCATGTTTCCTGGATTCTATCGCAACATTAAATCTAAGTGGAGATGGTGTCGGTCTGAACTATCACTATGGTTTATTCCGCCAGCAATTCAAAGACAATAAGCAATATGAAATTCCAGATGAATGGCTAAAAGGCAAAAATATGCTGCGTGATACAAAAGTATCTTTCCCAGTAGAACTCGCTGGAAAAACTTACTATTCTCATATGTATGATCTAGATGTTATTGGCTATCACGGAAACAAAAACACATTACATCTATTCGATCTAGATACAGTAGATTCTTCTATCATTACTGATTCCATCAATTTTGATAAAACAGATATTGCTAAGAACCTGACATTATTCTTATATCCAGATGACAGTGATGATGCTGGCAGAAAGCTAAGAATTTATCAGCAGTACTTCATGGTATCAAATGCTGCACAGCTCATTCTAAAGGAAGAAAAAGAAAAAGGACATGATCTCAAGGATCTTGACAAGCATGTTGCAATCCAGATCAACGATACACATCCTTCCATGGTCATTCCTGAATTGATTCGTTTATTGATTCTAGAGGGCATTCCAATGAAGACTGCCGCAAATATCGTATCCAATACTTGTGCATATACAAACCATACAATTCTTGCGGAAGCATTAGAAAAGTGGCCACAAGATTATCTGCTGGAAGTTGTTCCTCAACTCATGCCTATTATTGAAGGCTTAGATTATGTCGTTAACGTTGCATTCCACGACGATAAAGAACTAAGTATTATGGATAGTGAGAATCGTGTACACATGGCAAAGATGGATATGCACTTCTCACATTCCATTAATGGCGTTGCCGCATTACATACAGAAATCTTAAAGCATCAGGAACTCAAGCCATTCTATGATATCTATTCCGACAAATTCAATAATAAAACAAACGGAATTACATTCCGTAGATGGATCATGCACTGCAATTCAGAACTTGCTCATTTATTAGATGAAACAATCGGAAATGAATGGAGAGAAGATGAAAGCAAGCTAGAAACATTGCTTTCTCACTATGATGATGAAGAATTCCTAGGCAAAGCAGAACAGATCAAATACAACAACAAAGTTCGTTTTGCCAAGATGATCAAGAAAACACAGAATATTGATATTGATCCAAACTCCATTGTTGATATTCAAGTAAAGAGAATGCATGAATACAAGCGTCAGCAAATGAATGCTTTATGGCTTATTCATAAATATCTATCCATCAAGAATGGAGAAACACCTGCACGTCCACTCACAGTTGTATTCGGTGGAAAAGCTGCTCCAGCATACTATCAGGCAAAATGTGTTATTCACTTGATTCTTTGCCTGCAAGAATTGATCAATAACGATCCAGAAGTCAGCAAATACCTCAAGGTTGTTATGATTGAAAACTATAACGTTTCAAAATCTGAAATTGCGATTCCAGCAGCAGATATTTCTGAACAGATTTCCCTTGCTTCCAAAGAAGCTTCAGGTACAGGCAACATGAAATTCATGTTAAACGGTGCACTGACACTCGGCACATTAGATGGAGCAAATGTTGAAATCAAAGATCTCGTTGGAGAAGAAAATATCTATACATTTGGAAAACTTTCAGATGATGTCATCGCACTCTATAACACATCCAGCTATCATGCATCTGAATACTACAATGGTTCTGCATTGATCAAAGAAGCTGTAGATTTCATCACAAGCAAAGAAATTCTCAAGCTTGGAGATAAGAAAATGCTGACAGATCTGCAAGATAACCTCATCAATAAAGACTGGTTCATGACACTTCTTGATTTGGAAGATTACTGCAGAGTCAAAGAAACAATGCTGCAAGATTACGAAAACCGTGACAGGTGGAAAAGAAAATCTCTAGTAAATATCGCAAAAGCAGGCTTCTTCTCTTCAGATAGAACAATTAGAGATTATAATAAAGATATCTGGCATTTAAATAAAGGAGAATAAAAATGGTTATTATTGAAATGGATAACGGATCTATGATCAAAATTGAATTAGATCCAACAGCAGCACCTATTACTGTTGCTAATTTTGAAAAGCTTGTAAAAGAAGGCTTCTATGATGGATTGACATTTCATAGAATCATCCCTGGATTCATGATCCAAGGAGGAGATCCAGCTGGAAATGGAACTGGAGGCTCCAAAGAAAATATCAAGGGTGAATTCGCAAGCAATGGTATCAACAATCCTCTCAAACATACACGTGGTGTAATTTCTATGGCACGTGCAATGGATCCTGACTCAGCTTCTTCCCAGTTCTTTATCATGCATGCAGATGCACCACATCTAGATGGCAACTACGCAGCATTCGGTAAAGTTGTAGAAGGCATGGATGTTGTTGATCAGATTGCTCATGAAAAAACAGATTTCCGTGACAAGCCTTTACACAAAGTTGTCATGAAGAAAGTCTACATTGCCTAAAAAACACTAAAAGGAGAGAAATCTCCTTTTTTTGATACAAAAAAGTATCCTGAGATCCTTTGCATTATATTACTTATTCACAGCGTCTTTGAATGTCTTAGATGCTTTAAACTTTGGAGATTCAGAAGCAGGAATTGTAATCTTTTCACCAGTAGATGGGTTTAGACCAGTTCTAGCCTTCTTGCTAACTCTCTCAAATTTACCAAAGCCGTTAATGGATGCTTCTCCACCATCAGCTACGACTGCTGTAATTTCATCAAATACATAATTCACTACTTCTGCAGCATCCTTCTTTGTCCATCCAAATTTAACTGCGAGATCATCAGCAAGCGTTTTTTTAGTTACTACTTTATTTGTTGCCATATTAATTGGCCTCCTTATGCTTTGATTTTACTATATCTCATCTACATTTCAATGTTTTATACAAACATATTTCCGTATATTTATATGCTTTCACACTTTTTACATAAAACATTTCAGAATTTCCTGTCTTTTCTTATCACATAGTTTTCATTTTTTTAAAATTGTATTTTCTAGCTTTCTGACTAAATATATCTTATGATTATAACCATGGCTAAAAAAATACTTAGATTATTACTATGCATTGGATTTATGTGCTTTTCTTTTATTCCTTGCACAAAAATATACGCTTTTGAAAATACTGTTCTAGATAACATAAGTGCAACATTCGCAATTGTAATTGATCGCGATACAAACCAGGTACTTGCTGAAAAAGATGCTGATACGAAAATGTATCCAGCATCCATGACAAAAATGATGACAGCAATTATCGCAATCGAAAATCTTACTGATTTAAATCAACAGATTACAATCACACAAGATATGATTGCAGGTCTTATAGAACAAAATGCTTCTTTAGCTGGTTTTAAAGTTGGAGATACACCAACTGTACAAGATATCCTGTATGGCATTGCTTTACCATCTGGAGCAGACGCAACAAATGCAGCTGCATTTACAATCAGCGGAAGTATTGAAGCATATGTTGATCTGATGAACGAAAAGGCACAAGCCATTGGTATGACAAATACACATTTTGTGAATACAACAGGTTTACACGATGAAAATCATTACTCCACTGCTAGAGATATGGCAAAGCTATTACAATATTGTCTAAACAACGATACATTCAATACAATCTTCTCAACACATACATACACCACTTCTCCATTAGCTTCATCCCCACTTGGCATTGAGCTGAATAGTACGATTTTTACAGCTGCTCAAAAAAATGGCTATGCGCTTCCTGGATTGATTGGCGGTAAAACTGGATTCACATACCCGGCAGGCCATTGCCTGGCTTCGTGGGAAGATATCAATGATATGCATTTAATCACAGTGGTCGCAAATGCAGATGCATATGCGCCTGCTTCTCCACATGTCAAAGATACAGATTCTATTTTAAATCAATTACAGTCATGGAATCGCATTGCAGCACTATCAACACAAAGTGTTGTATCCACAGTCAAAGTTAAACATATATTTGCTGAAGATGATACTATTGAAGTCAAATCACCAATTGACTTCAACTATGACCTTCCACAAGACATTCAGCCAGAAGTAACATGCACACTTCCACAGACAATTTCCAGCGCAAATACTTCTCAGAATCTCGAAGGAGATCTCACAATCAGCTACAATGGTGAAATCTTCTACACCACAAAGCTCATGGTAAAGATTCCAGAAGAATCTCACATTTTAGATCGTATTGCACTTTGGTTTCAGAAAGTATTTTAAAAGAGGTTTTCATTCAACCTCTTTTCTTTTGGATATTTTTCCATTTTGTTTTTTTTATGAAATAGATACGAATACTTTCAGGCAAGAATCTAACAATTCGATTCATTACACCTGGAATGATAAAACATTTCTTTTTCATATGTTTGATTGTATACGCAACAACCTTATCGCTCTTCATCGCATGCATTGGTGCTTTCACACCACTTTTGCGATAGAAATCCGTTGCCACAGGACCAGGAAGCAGGCAATAAATACGAACGCCATATTCTTTTGCTTCTTCATAGACTGCACGTGTATACGAAGCTACAAATGTTTTGGATGCATAGTAACCTGCAATGTATGGTCCTGGTTGAAAAGCACCTGTAGAAGATACATTTAAAATAACACCATCATGTCGTTTCTTCATATCTCGAAAGAAAAGTTTTGTTAATGACATTAGTGTCATGTCATTCAACATGACCATCTTTTCTTCTTTCTCAATATCAATCTTCCAGAATCTTTCTGTATATCCACACCCTGCATTATTAATCAGAATATCTATATTTTCATCCTTGACTTGTTCATAAAGAGTACTTGCTGAATTCTGTAGCGAAAGATCCATACATATCATATTTACAGCATTATGGTATTTATTTTCTAAAGTATTCTTGATATCAATCAGTTTCATGCGGTTTCTAGCTACTAGAAACACTTCACTTCCAATGGAAGAATAATATTCAGCAAATGCATATCCAATGCCTTCACTGCCTCCAGTAATCAATACTTTCTGCATATCACTTCATTTTTTCATCAATGTCATCTGCAATCCATTTTCCAGAAACAAATGCCCATGTATTCGAAACACCTTCTTGTGTATTCAAGTAATCTGCAGCACTGCCAATCACATATACAGAATCTAGTGATGTATCAGAACCAGTTTTCACTGGATGTAAAGATGCATCCACACAAATTCCTCCTGTCACATCTACAATGCCACAACAAAGCTTCACACAATAAACATCCCCATCAAATGACTGCTCTTCACGCATCACCATATTGTGTTGTGCAATGGAGTCTACAACTCCCTCATAAGATATTCCATTCATATTACACAATGTTTGTAAATCTTCTGCAGAAGAAAAACATTCATTTTCATCTTCTTCTAATTGCTTTATATGTTCTGAATCAAAAGTACCACTTTCTAGAATTGCCGCTTTCCACTTTTTATATACTGAAGCATTCATCATCAAATAAGAATCACCTTTTAATGCACTAGAAAGATCTTCACGAGATTGTGCTAAATCAATCCATTTTCCATCTTGATCAACAAGAAGAATTTCTTTTTCCTTCATTTTTTGGTCAGCATAATATGTATCTATATACTGATCAGATAATGATACACAAAGATTAGAAACCATCGGTTCAATTCGACTCACTTGATATCCATCATTTTTGAAAATTGTATACAGATCCCCTTCATTGTACGGATTCACAGCTTCAGAAGAATCTTCAATTGCACTTCCACTCGCAATCACTACATATTTAGACTGAATATGATAAATCTTTCCATCAGAATCTATTGCAGAAACACCATTAACGTTTTCACCATCTTTTTTTAAACCCGTTACACATGTATTCAACAATACCTCTGCACCACTCACTTCTGTTTCTTTTTCCAGAAGTTCACCAATATTAGAATTTTCTGGTGCATATTCTTTCAATACATCTGTATCATATTGACTGCTGAAAAGATATTCATCTGAGAATTGAACACCAAGATCTTTTTTCTGCCATGTAACTGTATCTAACAAATTGTCTTGAATAAGATCATTCGTATTTGTAAATGTTGCATCTTCATCCACGTACAATTGAGAATAATTCCCACCATATTTTGTGATTCCACCTAAACGATCACTTTTCTCTACCAGAACACATTGATAGCCAAGCTGCTGAAGACGCAATGTTGTAACCATGCCAGATAATCCACCGCCTGCGACAACAACATCACAATTCTTTTCAACTTCTTTTTGCTTATGTTCTACTTTTTCATTTGCTTTCCATTCACTGACATCACCATGTGCATCTTTAATTGTTTTTTCAACAGCACTGATAATTGCGTTTGAAGTAACCGTTGCGCCAGTAATCGTATCAACATTCAATGACTGTTCATCATGAATATATTTAGGAATGTAATGTAAAGCACTATCTGCCCAAGTCTTTGTTTCATTAGAGTCAACGACTTCAACACTTGTAATAGAACCATTTGAAAAAGTTACTTTCACAGTCAATGAAGACTGATAACCTTCCACTTCAGCTGTATATGTACCATCTTTAATATTTTTCTCACTCTTATTTTGACAGGCACCTAATGTTGTGCACATAGAAAATGCTAAGACTGACTTCCATAATTTTGTTATTTTCATACTCAAAAAGTATAGCATTATTTACAAAAGAAAAAAAAAGATACTTTACGCTTTTTTGAATTGCGCAAAATATCTTTCTAAATACATCTTATTTGCCACTGCAATCGTAATGTTATTCAATGCGGTTTCTTCATTTGCTGAAAAATCACAAGACGCAGAAGAAGCCTCTTTATAGCCATGCACTGTATCATGCATTTTCTTCACAAATGCTGAATATGCTTCTTCAATGGTTGAAAGCGTAGTTCTTTCCTGCAGACAAATACGAATATATTCCATCGATAATACATTCTTCGCAATCGCAATAAAGAATAACACCGCAATCTGATCCCTGCTGTACATTTTTTTATGTGGATTCGAAACAAGCTTACTCTTCACATAATTACTTACCATTGAATTCGTAATTTTCATTTCTTCAAAATCGCAAAAGAAACTATTAATATATTTCACAACTTGTTCAAGATATAATCCAACATCTGGAATTTCTGTATAGGCAGGTAAATGAAAACCCTGCATTGCCTGAATATTCTTTTCTTTTCTCATAGTATTAGTATAAATAGATTTTATAAACTGTGCAATAGAACTACAGTTATCTCTTGACAAGTTTTTAAAAAACTTCTAGTATACTTATAGAGGTTATTGAAAAACCGATGAAAAGTTAATGGAAAGGAGAAATTATGACAGTTTTACAAAACAACACATCCTTTATGGATGAAAAATTATTTACCGTCAAAGAACCAATGAGTGCCTTAACACATCTAATTGGTGCTGTCTGCAGCATCTTTGCAATGCCAGTTCTTTTGATCCATGCCAGTCTTTATCACGCATCAAAACTTGATCTTATTGCGTATATGATTTTCATGATTAGTATGATTCTTTTATACAGTGCAAGTACGGTATACCATTCATTCAGTATTTCTCCTAAAGTAAATAAAGCATTAAAGAAAATTGACCACATGATGATCTTCATTATGATTGCTGGGTCATATACACCGGTTGCTTTAATTGCAATTGGAGGATTCAAAGGAATGTTACTATTCATCACAATCTGGTCATTAGCAATCCTGGGAATGATATTCAAATTCTGTTTTGTTACATGTCCAAAATGGGTATCTTCTGTTATCTATACATGTATGGGCTGGACATGTATCTTCTTTATGAAAGATATTATCAATTGCATTCCACTTTCTGGCTTTTTGTGGTTGCTTGCAGGAGGTATCCTATATTCCATTGGTGCAATTGTTTATGCCATGAAACTATCAATTTTTGAAAAACCAATCCATGGATTTGGAAATCACGAAATATTCCACTGCTTTATATTAGCAGGCAGTTTATGCCATTTTATATTCATGTATCACTATCTCGTATTATTAATGTAACTGAAACAAGTATCTAGCTATCTAGGTACTTGTTTCAGTTTGGCAGTGTTTCTTTATATTCTGTATATTTTTCATTCACTTTTTGTTCATATGCAGTGTAGGCTTCTTCTAATGTTTCGTATTTTGTTCCAGTCAAATATTTTTTGAATCCATCGTCATTCCAGATATGATCAACAATCGCAACATATTCTTCCCCTTTTTTTGTAATTCTTTGTGCTGTAACTGTTTCTGATACAAAGAATCCACCCGAAGCACGACTGATAATCACAGGAATCTTAACACCTGCTGCATTTGTATCTACAGACGTCCAGAATAAATACCTGCCAGATTCATTAGTAGGACTTCCAAGGTATGCCCACGTTCCATGGTTCATTAAACTAGTATCTCCGATTTGTTTTTCTACTGCATTTACCATCGTAGAATTTGGACATTTCGAATCTATTTCAAATCTTGCTACACCCTGTGTAGTTAAATTTGCTAATACATTTGTATTATCTAAATTACTATGAAGATTTTCTTTCATATCAACTTTAGTGTTCGATGTACTTCCATCACTTTTCTTCCAATGCAGAATCACACCAACATCTGGATCATAAGATACTTCACACACGCCTCCAGCAACTGGATTTCCTTTCCAGTTCGCTAGATCACCATCATTTTTAGAATGCATAATACCGCCAATCGTAATTGTATCTGCAGATTGCCATCCATCTTTCTTCTGTTTTAAAGAAACGACTTTTACAAATTTTTCATCATTTTCATGCATTGCTTTTTCACTCACTTCGGCATACGCTGCACGCACATTAGAAATATCTGTTGCTTCTCTGCTTTTTTCCAATTGATTCTGAAAAACAGGAATCATTATCGCTACAAGTACAGAAATAATTGCAACAACCACTAAAAGTTCCGCAAAAGTAAATCCGCTTCTTGTATTTTTCCTTTTATTTACATGATTTTCACAAGCATTTATACTATTGATTATAAAGAAATCCATGCAATTAAGTAAGAACTTACCGGTTTCATTATATTTATTTTCGTATTAGTGAATGTTCAAAAAGTAATAGCCTGTGTCAATAATGTCTGATACATTTCTTTCTTTTCTTTCCTGCAGCACAAATAAAACGTACATTTTGCATTTTTTCCATCAATTGGAATATATACTCTAGACTCATTTTCATGTCCATATTTCAATGTAATATTTGATGCAAATGATGGAATTGTACTAGAAATAACGATTTGTGAGAGTGCATCAATCGAATCTTGTAAAAGATATTTCGAATCAGGCATATTCTCTTCTACAATATGCTTCCAGATTCCTATATCATCTGCCATAACAAAAGTTGTTCCATTTAGTTTTTCATACGTTAATGATTGAAACTTTGTATAAGGATGCTTATATGGAACAGATACAAACAATTCCTCTGTACAAAGTTCTTTTGAATATACATCGACATCTTTTACTTCTTTACTTGTCACAATCAAATCATATTTTTTAGAACGAAGACCTTCTAGAAGCAATGCATTTGATTGTAAAGGTAAATTAGATAGAACTCCAAAGTCTCCATGACGAAAAACATCATTCAAAACCATTCTTGGTCCCGGTGCACAAAAGCCAATAGCAACAGTTGCATTTAAACGTACCTGTTCCATCATTTCTCTTTCTTCATTTAAGATTCTTTCTGCATACTTTGCGGCCAGAATTCCATTTTCATTCAGCGTCATACGATTTGGTTTTCGTATAAATAATGGCGTACCAAATTCTCGTTCAATTTTTTGCATGCTTCTTGTCAATGTTGGCTGTGTCATATGCAAATGCTTCGCAGCCTGATTCAACGTTTCATATTGATACACCGCATATAATTGTTCTAAAAGATAGATTTCGATCATATCCATTCTCCGTTATACGTCTCAAGTATAGCATAATTCACAAGATTCATTATTTTTTTTCAAAACCACACTATATATTAAATGTAGAAACAGGAGGATTCATACATGAATTACAGGCGATTAAACACAAACGCAAACCTTCCACAAGTTATCTTTGGTGTATTTCAGATTACAGATCATGATGAATGTGTCAATTGTGTATACAATGCCATCAAAGCTGGTTATCGTGCCATTGATACAGCAGCTTCTTACGGAAATGAAAAAGCAACTGGTGAAGCCATCCAAAAAGCAATTACTGATGGCTTCGTCACACGAGAAGAACTCTTCATCATTTCAAAAATGTGGGTACAAGATATGAAGAACTATGAAACTGCAAAAAAAGCAATTACAACATCATTAAATCAATTAGGTTTAACATATCTTGATCTATATCTTGAACATCAGGCAATGGGAAATTATTTTGAAGCTTATAGAGCTATGGAAGATGCTTACAAAGAAGGCATTCTAAAAGCAATTGGCGTTTCTAATTTCTTTCCCGCAACACTTGCAAATTTCTGTGAAAATGTTGAGATCATACCAGCTGTCAATCAGATTGAACTTCATCCATTCTTTGCACAGGAACTGGCATTAAAAACAATGGACCATTATGGTGTTGTTCCACAGGCATGGGCTGCTTTAGCAGAAGGAAAGCATGGAATTTTCAAAGATAAAGATCTTGTTGAAATTGGGGAAAAATATGGTAAATCTAGTGCACAGGTTGCATTAAGATGGAATATTCAAAGAGGTGTCTGCGTAACAGTAAAAAGCACAAAAGTAGAAAGAATGAAAGAAAACATAGACATCTTTGATTTCTCTTTGACAGAAGAGGAAATGAATCGTATTTCTAAAAAAAGCTTAGATCATTCAGAAATCATCAATCACTTTGATCCAGAACTAGTAGCATTCTTAAATCACAGAAATATTCATGACTAAAAGGAGAACAACATGGAATTCTTTACATTAAACAATGGCATACAAATGCCAAAAAGTGGACTCGGAACATTTTTACTCACACCAAAAGAAGCATATGATTCAACATTGACAGCTTTAAAGTGTGGTGTTAGACATATCGATACTGCAAATGGATATATGAATGAAAAAGCTGTTGGACGTGCAATCAAAGACAGTGGTATTGATCGTTCAGAAATATTTGTTACCACAAAACTCTGGCCATCTGTATATAGTGATGAAAATGCAATTTCTGATACTTTGACAAGACTTCAATTAGACTATGTTGATATGTTGATTCTTCATCAGCCAGCATGTGATTACATCCATGCATATCAAATGATGGAAGAAGTATATAAAAATGGAAAAGTAAAAGCTCTCGGTCTATCAAATTTCAGTGAAGAAAAAATACAGGAAATACTTGATATTGCACAAATCAAACCACAGCTGCTCACTGTAGAATGTCATCCATACTATGTACAAAAAAAGTTAAGAGAATATCTTGCACCTCACAATATCATCATTGAAGCCTGGTATCCATTAGGACATGGTGATCATGCGATGATGGATGAACCTGTATTCACAAAATTAGCAGAAAAATATCATAAAACACCAATACAAATCATTTTAAGATGGCATACACAATATGGAACAAGTGTGATTCCAGGTTCTAAAACACCATCTCATATTGAAGAAAACAATGCAATTTATGATTTCACATTAACAGAAGAAGAAATGAAGGAAATTGATGCATTAGACTGCGGAAAACATTACTATACACAAACACAAGAATTATTAGACAAATACGCATCTATGGCACCAGATTTCAATGGACAAGACGATGGAAAAGAATAGAATTTTAGAAGTATCTGAAAGCTTCTGGGAAGCAATGGAAGCAAGCGATGAAGCAGGCATGCGAAAATATGCACATCCAAACTGCAATTTTGTACACATTGGTATTACATGTGATTTAGAAAAAGAAATCACATTTTACACAAGTGGTGCATTTCAGCCAACAAAATTAGTATTTCACAAAAAAGACGTTCATATTTTCCAAAATACTGCGATTGTGATTACAGATTGTGATTATAGTTTACTCTTAGACGGAAAAGAAACAACACATCACTTCGCAGTTACAGAAGTATATGATGACAATTACAAATTAGTACAATTCACATTTACTGCTTTGATTTATTAATAAAATGCCAAGAAAACGCTTCTTGGTATTTTTATTCTCTTCTTTTACAAACATTCCATTTACACCAAATAATGTTTATAATGATGTTGTAAAATCATACGCAAGTTTCTTGCCTTTCATTAACCATCATTTCTTACATTTAAACAAATATTTCACGTATGCATGAACTTGCAAAAAATGGAGGATAAAATTTATGAAGTATAATGTAACATCTGCAGAAGCATCAAAACTTCTAAAAAAGATCATGGATGAAAAAAATATTGCTTTAAACAATGAACGTCAAAGCAGTACTTTTAACGCATCCCTTGCGGAAGATATTGAATCTGTTCGTCCAGATTACAACTATGAAGAAACAAAAAAATATCTAGAAAGCTGTGATGAAAAGATCAGAATTCTAAAACATGCCATCAATTGCTTCAATACAACAACATTCGTTGGTAATACAGGAATGACAATTGACCAGGTACTAGTGTATATTCCTCAATTAACAGAAATGAAAAATCGTTTATTTGAAATGCAGTCACGTTTACCAAAACAAAGAGTTTCAGTTGGTGGTATTGGAAATAATACAGTCATTGACTATCTCTATACAAATTATTCTGTTGAGCAGGCACAAGAAGACTATACAAAAGTATCCGATGAACTACGAAATGTTCAAACTGCTTTAGATGTGGTAAATACAACAGTAAAAATGGAATTTGAATTACCAGAATAATTTCTGTTTTTCCGTCTATTACTGTCAAAAAAACTTATAAATGGAATTATGCTCAGAAAAATGTATATGGTTTAAGTATTCAGAGCATCATTGTTATTCTTTTTGTTATTGCTTATTGATCAATGTATAAGGTAAATATCATACAGGAGCCTTTTGGCAAACATACACAATTGACAGGATAGTAAAAACTAAGATGTCCTTTTTGAATATCTTTCCATAGTCAAGTTCGGTTAAAGACTGGCGCTCCAAAATTGGATGAGGTGTCAAGAAATTGATTTTCAAATAACATGAGGAATTGAAAGAATTTCAACACCTC
>QQXM01000108.1 GCA_014610835.1 Erysipelotrichaceae bacterium 7770_A6 | reverse complement strand
CTAAGCAGTATGATGGAAATGCATTAACAAATGGTAATGTAGAAATCACTGGAGATGGATTCATCGAAGGTGAAGGTGCAACATTCAACGTTACAGGATCTATTACAGATGTAGGTTCTACTAACAACGTATTCACATATGCAATGAATGAAGGTACAAATGCTGATAACTATAACGTAACAGTTGTAGAAGGTACATTAACAGTATCTGAACAGCCAGTTGTTCCAATACCAGCTACACCAACAACTCCATCTAACAACACTCCAGCAAGAACAAATAACGTTCCAGCTAGAGTTGTAACAAACCCAACAACTACTACACCAGCTCCTGAAGCTACAGTTGAACCTGAAAAGGCAGAAACTACACCAGTTCCAACAGCTAAGCCAGAAAAGATTAAAGAAGAAGCAACTCCTCAGGCAGCTCCAAAGGGTCATTGGGCATTAATCAACTTGATTGCCGCAATGTTAAGTGTTGTCTTAGCAGTTGTACCATTACTTGCAAAACATGCTAAGGATGAAGACGAAGATGATGAGGATAAGGATGAACAGGTAGTCGCTAATGAAAACGAAGATGATGAAAATGAATCAACTCGTCATAGAAGATGGAAAGTCATCGCTACAATCGATGCAATCTTAGCAGTAGTAGTATTCATCTTAACTGAAAACATTTCTCTACCAATGGTACTTGTAGATAAGTGGACATTATTGATGGTTCTATTTGGATTAATCAGTATCGTATCTACATACTTTGCTAGAAAGTGGCATGAAGAAGATGAAGACGAAGATGAAGAATCTTCACAGAATGCATAATTCAATCAATATGCTAAAAAGGAACTCAGAACTCAAAATCTGAGTTCTTTTTATATGCTTCAAACATTTGTTTTCAGAAAAATGTAAGCTTTCACTTACAAATTTTTACACAAATATTAATAAAACATTGTTTTATAACCCGACTATAACTTATAACCCATACAATTTATTTATCAACAGATGAGTTCGTTATAGTTCTTGAATCAAAAGAAAGGAGAAAATTATGGGAACCAGAAACAAACTAACAAAACTCGTTTTATCATTTTTATTGGTTATAACATGCATTAACTTCTCTATCGTTCAAGCAGAAGATGGCAGTGATGAAAACTATTCAGAGCCTACTGCAGTGGAAACGATTAGTGAAGAACCTGCTAGTGAACCTGAACAGGAAGTGATTCCAGAAGAACCTGTTGCTGAAGAACCAGTGATTGAGGAAGCAGCTCCTGTCGAAGAGGAAAAGCAGGAAGAGGTAGCTCCTGAAGTAACAGAAGAAGCTAAGGTTGAAGAAAAGAATAATATACCTGAGATTGAAGCAGAACCTGCTACACAGGAAGAAACAGCAGAACCAGAAGTACAACAGGAAGCTCCAGTAGCACCTGAAGTACAGAAGGTTGAAACTGTTGAATAAGTAAAGGTTACAGTAGTGGTGAGTTATGTGGATGAAAGTGATCATCCGTTAACAGATCCGATTACTGGATCTTATCCAATTGAGTACAGACTTGATGAAAATGTTGATGCATTTAAGTCATTTGATGGATATGCTTTTGAAAAAGTGATTGTAAATGATGATGCTAAAAACACTATTTCAAAAGATGATGTACAAAAGAATGGATTCAGAATTACAAAGGATATGACTTCTTTGAAACTTGTTTATCAGAAGATGAATTTAGAATCTAATGAAAGTAAAGAAGTGATTCCTGAAGTGACTGAGGAAGCAGTTGAAGAAGCTGAACCTGAGTCGAACACGAATGAAACGGAACTCTCTGCATTTGATCAAACTGCATTTGCTGGAAAAGTTGGTGTTCATGCGTCTGCAGCTGAAGGTGTTTTACCTAAGGGTGCTAGATTGATTGTTGAACAAGTTAACAGAAAAGCAATACTTAACGCTGTAGAAAATACAGTATCAGATAATAACAAGGAAATGGATTCTGCTGTTGCATTAGATATCTCAATCGTAGATAAGGATGGTGTTGAAATTCAACCAAATGGTGTTGTAAATATTACATTCGTAAATACTGGCGTATCTGGTGATGAAGTTAAGATTTATCACGTTGAAGATGATGCTAGTGCAGTAACAGAAATTGCTAATAACACTGAAAGCTTTGATGCTAGTCATTTCTCAATTTATGTTATTACTGGTGTAAATGAACCCTCATTAACAACATTCAACTTTGTTGCGAATGGAAACATCGTAAGTACACAGACTGTTAAAACAGGTGATACACTGATTACTCCAACAGCTCCAGATATGGATGGAAAAGTATTTGTTGGCTGGTATGATGGTGAAACAAAGTTTGAAGATTTCAATACAGCATTAACAATCTCTGAAACAACTACTCGTGAAATTACAGCAAAATATGAAGATGCATTATATATTTACTTCTATAATCCAGCTGGAACACAGATCATGCGTACTGAAAAAGTATCTGATCATGATACACATGATTTTACGAATGTTTCTTATGAAGTAGATGCAACGCATAAAATCGTTGGTTGGGCTGCCGAAAAGAATGGTACTACAAATATTGCAGATAGTATTGCAGTTCCAACAGACAAAACATCTATTAATGTATACGCAATCATTAAAGAAGGCTATTGGACTTCATTTGATTCAGATGGCGGATCTATTGTTGATTCTCAATTCGTATTACATGGAGATAAGTTAGTATTAGGTAAAGATACTACACCTACAAAGCCAGGCTATACATTTGATGGTTGGTACAATGATTCAGGAAAAGTAGAGAATGGTGCAACTATTAGTTCTCCAATGACGTTAACAGCACATTGGACACCAGAAAAAGTTAGTTATACAGTTATTCACTGGTGGGAAAATGCCGATGATGATGGATATTCATTCCATGAATCTGAAACTAAGAAGGGTCTTACTGGTACTGAAGTAAACGCAAAGGCAAAATCTTATGATGGATTTACAGCACAGCCAGTAGCTAAAAAGACAATCAAGGGTGATGGTTCAACAATCGTTAGTGTTTACTATAAGAGAAATGTGTATGATGTTAAGTTCTATAGTTATTCTTCTTGGTATACATCATCAAAAGAATATACGGATTTAAGAATTACAGCAAAATATGGTCAGGATATTAGTAAGAAGTGGCCAACTTACAAAGGAAGTTCAACATGGAGAACTAATGATGGTAGTGGTGCATACCAAGTAAACATCGGAACAATGCCATTAGGTGGAGCAAAATTTTATGGTCCTAAAACAGGTGATGAATATGAAACAGCATACTACTATGTAGAAGCATTGCCAGGTGAAGCAAGTGATGTGACAGTAAGTGGCATTCGATATAAATTAGATCATAAAGATATGTCTCCAGGACAAGGATATTATGTAACTAAAGAAGATCAGTATCCGTTAAAAGGTTATACTTTCAATGAAGGGCCAAGTACAAAGATAGGTAAAAGATATGATGGAGCTAAGTTCTACTATACTCGTAATTCTTATAACTTAAAGTTTATTAACAATGGTAAACAAGATAAGACTGTTTCTAAGAAGTATGAACAAAGTATTTCAAGTGAGAACTATACTCCTGTAAGGCCTGGCTCATTGCCGGATTATTATGAATTTGATGGTTGGTATGATAATGAACTTTGTGAAGGGGAAGCATTTGATTTTAATGGTAAGAAGATGCCAGCACAAAATGTGACTCTATACGCAAAATGGACAGCTAAGAAGATTAACTTAACTTATAACTTAAATAATCCTGAAGGCGATGTAGTTAAGGGTTCTAAGAATGTAGAAGCAGGTACAATTGCCAATACTGTATTGCCAAGTGCAACAACGACAAGTGATTACTCATTTGCCGGATGGTATTATGCAGATGGTAATGGAAATATTACTAGTGATGCATATAACACAAATGAAGCAATCACAAAGGATACAAGTGTTATTGGTAAGTGGCTATACAATGGTGAATTAAAAGTTGTTTATGATCCTGGTACAGAAGGAACAAACGCAAAGGTTCCAACGGATAGTAATATCTATGCAGGTGGAGCTAAGGTTACTGTAGCTAAGAATGCGACAACAACTTCAAAAAAGAAATTCTTAGGATGGAAGTTAAATGGAAATTTATATCATCCTGGAGATGCATTTGAAGTAAATAAGGATTTGGCAAATGACAAGAACGTCATTACATTGAAAGCTATTTGGGGTAATGAAGAATCCTCAACAACAATGAGTTATAATCCAGGTAATGGTCGTGGTAGTGTTCAGACAGTGCCAGTTAAGAATAACGAAAGTGTTACATTAAAATCTGAAAAAGATTTTGGCTATCAAGCTCCTGAAACAGAAGGCAAAGAATATTACTTTGCAGGTTGGGCAACATCTAAGGATGATGCGGATAATGGTAAAGCTACTTATGCAGCTGGACAGAGCGTACATGTAGATGTAGCTGGTGAAAATGTTCTATATGCGACTTGGATTGAAAAAGTCGTTGTTGAAATCAAAGGTAAGACAAAGACTGAAACTTATAATGGAAATACACATGAAGTAGAAGGCTATGATGTTACAAATATTTCGAATGCATTATATCCAGAAGAAGCAATTCATTTTGATGGAACTGCCAAGGTATCTCGTAAAGAAGAAGGAACTTCTTATATGGGATTGAATGCAACTCAATTCAGTAATACAAGTGCTAACTTCACAAATGTAACATTTAGAGTAACAGATGGTTGGTTGAAGGTAACTCCTAAGTCAATTGATCCAGAAGATGAGAAGACTGGTATTCAGGTAACTAAGCCTAGCGATACAATGTACAATGGCGAAGAACAGAAGAACAAGCCAACTGTAGAAGATACAAAGACAGGTGCAACACTTGTTGAAAATGTAGATTACACATTGTCTTATACAGCAGCAGTCAACGCAGGTACAGTTGAAGTAACAATTACAGGTATTGGAAACTATACAGGAACAGCGAAGACTTCTTATGAAATCATTAAGCGTAATGTAACATTGACAAGTGCAACTGCTTCTAAGCCTTATGACAAGACTCCATTGACAAATAAAAATGTAACTATTGCTGGTTTTGGATTCGTTAAAGAAGAAGGTGCTACTTACAATGTAACTGGAAGTCAGACTGAAAAAGGTACAAGTAAGAACACATTTACTTATGAATTGAAGTCAAATACAAAAGCTTCTAACTACACTATCGAAGTAGTCTATGGTGATCTAACAGTCACAGCTGAAGATGGAGAAGTTGTAGTCGTAATTACTGGACGTAAAGATACATTTGAATATGACGGAACTGTAAAGAGCGTCAAAGGTTATGATGTATCTATTACTGAAGGAAGTACATATTTAGAATCTGATTTCACATTCAGTGGAAATGATGAAGTGAAGGGTACAGAAGCTGGTACATATGATATGGGATTAAAGCCAGAAGATTTCACAAATAACAATGAAAATTATGGCAATGTAACATTCAGAGTATTGGATGGACAGTTAACGATTGCGCCTAAGTCAATCACACCTGATGGACCAGATACTCCAGAAGAAAAGAAGACAGGTATCGAAGCAACAGATCCAGCGGATTCAATCTATGATGGAAAAGCACATGTAAATCCATTTACAGTAAGAGATACAAAGACAGGTAAGGATCTAGTAGAAAACAAAGATTACACATTGACATATGTAGGTGATGTAGTCAATGTTGGAACTGTGAAAGTAAAAGTCAAAGGTATCGGAAACTATACAGGCGAATTTACTAAGAAATATAAGATCACACCAAGAGAATATACAGTGACAACAGAGAGTGCTGAAAAGTCATATGATGGAACTGCATTAACAGCTGGTGGTAAGATTGAAGGTATCGTTGATGGTGAAGTGGTTGTTGTTCATACAACGGGTAGTCAGACAGATGTTGGTTCAACTTCTAATACTTATGAATTAGAGTGGAAGAAAGCTTCAAGTAAGAACTACAAGTTAAAAGAAGATTCTATTGGAACATTAACAGTAACTGAACAGACAATCGATCCTGGTGAAGATCCAGAAAAACCAAATTCTAACTATGATGGTGTTACAGTCAATAACCCAAGTAACGAAGTATATGATGGTAAGGAACACAAGTGGTCTCCTACAGTTGCAGATAAAGAAGGAAATGCATTGGTTGAAGGTACAGATTACGAAGTAGCTTACTCAACTGAAGATTTCACAAATGTAACTGGAACAATCACAGTAACAATTACTGGTATCGGAAACTACACAGGAACAGTTGTAAGAACTTATGCAATCACTCCTGCTGAAGTAACCGTTACAGCAAACAATGCTAACAAAGTATATGGTGAAAATGATCCTGAACTGAAAGCTACAGTAACTGGAACGCTAAATAACGATACAGTGGATTATACAGTGACAAGAGATCCTGGTGAAGATGTTGACAAATATGCAATCCATGTCACAGGTGATGAAGACCAGGGTAACTACCACGTAACATACACTGCTGGTGAATTTGAAATCACTAAATCTGGCGAACTGATACTGACAGCAGAACTGACAGGTGAAAGTGCAACTAAGGTTTATGATGGCAATCCATTGGCAGGTGGAGCAACATCAAATGTTAAGGAAGGTACAACAATTACTTACTCAACAGATGGTGGTGCAACATGGACAACAGAGGTTCCAAGTATCACAAATGTAGGTACATTAAATATCACAGCAAGAGCTGAAAATCCAAACTATGAACCAGCTGAAACAACTTACTCATTAACAGTTACTCATGCTACAGCTATAGTAACAGCTGAAAACAAGACAAAGGTATACGGAACAGCAGATCCTGAACTTACAGCAACAGTAAGTGGAACACTTGGAAATGATACAGTTGCATATACTCTAGCAAGAAAAGCAGGCGAAAACGCTGGTAAATATAAGATCACTGTAACAGGTGAAGAAAATCAGGGTAACTACAAAGTTACATATACTCCAGGCACATTCGAAATCACACCTAAGTCAATCATTCCAGATGGACCAAAAACACCAGAAGAAAAGAAGACAGGTATTACAGTAACAGCTCCAGAAGGTTCTAAGTACGATGGTGAAGAACACAAGAATAAACCAACAGTTACAGATACAAAGACAGGCAAAACATTAACAGAAGAAACAGACTACACATTAACTTATTCTGAAGATGTAACAAATGCTGGAAAAGTAACAGTAACAGTAACTGGTATTGGTAACTACACTGGTGAATTTGATGTAACATATGAAATCACAAAGAGAGATGTGGTATTAACAAGTGCTACAGATTCCAAGCCATACGATGGTACAGCATTAAGAAATGAAAATGTTGAAGTAACAGGTGATGGATTCGCTGCCGGTGAAGGTGCAACATTTGCAGTCACTGGAACAATTACGAATGTTGGTACTAAAGCTAATACATTTGGCTATGCATTAAATAAAAATACATTAGCTTCTAACTACAACATCTCAACAGAACTTGGTACTCTAACAATTACACCTAAATCAATCATTCCAGATGGTCCAAAAACACCAGAAGATAAGAAGACTGGAATCACAGTTGAAAATCCTGGTGACGTTAAGTATGACGGTAAAGATCATGCTGAAAAGCCAGTAATCAAGGATGAAAAGACGGGTGTAACATTAGAAGAAGGTAAGGATTACGAAATCGTATATCCA
>QQXM01000107.1 GCA_014610835.1 Erysipelotrichaceae bacterium 7770_A6 | reverse complement strand
GGCAATCATACCGAATCTGTTGGAATCTTTGAAATTGCGGTACAGGTAGTAATTGTCCTTGTCGTTTCTGACTCTGCCGGTTTTGCCGCGTTTTCTTTTTTCAGATTTGAAGATGTTTTCATTAGTGATCTTCATGATGGTATTGCGGGCGGCAACAAAAAGAAGATCCAGGGCATTTCTGTTTTTTCTGAAGAAGAAGCGGTACTGTTCAGGTATGGTAAAGACTATATGTCTGTGCCTGACATCAAGGCACATGGATTCAGCTTTGACGGCAAGCTGTTTTTGATATTTGGTGCCGCAGGAGGTGCAGAGTCTGGAATGGCAGTGATGGCAGATGATATTGAAATTGCCACAGGAAGGGCATTCGAACATGTCATAGCCGAGATATTCAGTTTTACAGAGAAGAGTATTCTGTACGTTGTCCAGGACAGTATCGCGAAGCTTTCCGATGTCGTAGAGATGCTGGATCCAGTCAAGGTTGTCCCAGAGAATATCCTTCAGACGAGGCTTGTCAGGATTGTAATTCAATTTATCACAGTCGTCATAGTTTCCTAAAAAGAAGTCCTTTGCATGAATAGCAGAATCAATCATAAAACCATTGTAGCAAAAAAGAACAGACTGTCGAATCTGTTCTATGTTAGACAAGCAGTTGCGTCAGCAACTTTTTTTA
>QQXM01000106.1 GCA_014610835.1 Erysipelotrichaceae bacterium 7770_A6 | reverse complement strand
CAGATTCAATTTTACGACTGGTACTTTTTTATTTCATTCTTCCTTTCCACTTCCTCATTTACATGTTACAGGAAGCTCAACTCAAAATATTGGCAGGAACATTTTTACAGCTATGGGCGTTTACCGTGACGCCAGAAAGGATTTTGTATGGCAAAAAGACTTTCCCGCATTGAGCGCGACATTGAACGGCTCAAAGAAAAAATCAGCGAATACCAGCAGCAGTTGAAAGAACTGGAAGCTGCAAAGACTGAACAGGAAAACTTGCAGATCATTCAGCTGGTGCGCGGCATGAACATGAAGCCGGACGAGTTCGCGGCCTTCCTGCGCAGCGGTGCGCTGAATGCTGCACCCACCGCCACACCGTACCACAAACAGGAGGATGCCGCCAATGAAACCTGATTGTAACTACCGTTTTGCTGCCGGATTGCTGGCTATCCTGCTCTGCCTCTGTTCCTTTTCCATACCCGCTTTTGCAAGCGGCTCTGACCCTGCCCCGGAACCTCTGCCGGAAATTCTGGACGAGAAAACTACCACTGGCGGCATGGAGCCGGAGGGTGTACCTATCACGCCCAAGGGCAATGCAACACTGGTGGATGACTTTTACGGGGACAAGCAGCTTATCACTGTGACCACCAAGGCCGGGAATTATTTTTACATCCTGATTGACCGTGCCAACGAGGACAAGGAAACGTCCGTTCACTTCCTGAACCAAGTGGACGATGCCGACTTGCTGGCCCTGCTGGATGAAGAACCGCAGGCCGCCGAAGTCTGCACCTGCACCGTGAAGTGTGATGTCGGGGATGTCAATGAAAACTGCCCCTTGTGTGAAAAGAGCCTGCGCAACTGCACGGCCCCGGAAGCGGTGAAAACAGACACCGAAACGCCAGAGGAAAAGCCGAAGTCCAACATGGGCAGTCTGATGATCCTGCTAGTGCTGGCTTTGGCGGGCGGCGGCGCGGCCCTCTATTATTTCAAGTTCCGCAAACCCAAGGCCGACACCACCGGGCACGATGATCTGGACGAGTACGATTTTGGCGAGGACGAGGATGCAGACGAGGAACCGGCTGAAATCGAAATTCATTCAGAGGACGGACAGGAGGACGAAACATGAGCTTTCAGCTGGTGATCGCCGAAAAACCCAGTGTGGCCCGCAGCATTGCCGCCGTGATCGGGGCCACTGAAAAGCAAAACGGCTATTGGCAGGGCGGCGGGTATCTGGTCAGCTGGTGCATCGGGCATCTGGTGTCCTTTGCCGAGGCTGGCCAGTACGACGAAAAATACTGCAAGTGGCGGTATGAGGATTTACCCATTCTGCCCCAGCCGTGGCAGTTCATCGTGCCGGACGAAAAGAAACAGCAGTTTGAAGTTCTGTGTGCCCTACTCAACCGCTCGGATGTGGACAGTGTGACCGCCGCGACCGACGCAGGCCGGGAGGGAGAACTGATTTTCCGTTTCGTCTACCAAATGGCCGGCTGCACGAAACCTGTGAAGCGGCTCTGGATTTCCAGCATGGAGGATGCTGCTATCCGGGAGGGCTTTGCAAACCTGCGCCCGGATTCGGATTATGATGCTCTGTATCAATCGGCCCTCTGCCGTGCAAAGGCGGATTGGCTGGTGGGTATCAATGCAACGCGACTGTTTTCGGTGCTGTACCACAAGACCCTGACCGTGGGCCGGGTACAGACCCCCACACTGAAAATGCTGGTGGACCGGGATGCAAAAATTCTGCGCTTCCAGAAAGAAAAGTATTACACGGTCGGCATCCATTCCGGCAACCTGAAAGCAGACAGTGGGCGCATTGCGGATGCAGAAACCGCAAATTCTCTCAAAGAAAAATGCACAGGCACAACTACCGTTTGTACTTCTGTCAAACGGGAGAAAAAGACAGAACAGCCGCCCAAGCTCTATGACCTGACCACCTTGCAGCGGGAAGCAAACCGCTTGTTCGGATTTACGGCAAAACAGACCCTTGATTATGCCCAACAGCTTTACGAGAAGAAACTGCTGACCTATCCCCGCACCGACATTCAATATCTGACCGAGGATATGGGCCAGACAGTACAACATCTTGTGTCTGACCTGCTGAGGCTGCTGCCCATTGCCCAAGGGCTTGCACTTACCCCGGATGTGGGCCGGGTGCTGAACAGCAAAAAGGTATCGGACCACCACGCCATCCTTCCCACGGCCGAATTTGTAAAACAGGGCTTCACCGGCCTTGCGGAAAGTGAGTGCAAGCTGATGAACCTTGTCTGCTCCAAACTGCTCTGTGCGGTGGCCGCACCCAACGAATACGAAACAGTGACCGCCGTGTTCTCCTGTGCAGGGAACGAGTTCACCGCCAAGGGAAAAACGGTGCTTGTCCCCGGATGGAAAGAAATCGACCAACGGTTCCGCTCCACCCTGAAAGCAGACGGCGAAGAAGAAACGGAAACCCTGAACACCCTGCCGGAACTGACCGAGGGACAGAGTTTCCGCGTAACTTCTACCGTATCGGAACATTTCACGTCCCCGCCAAAAGCCTACACCGAAGATACGCTCCTGTCGGCAATGGAGCGGGCAGGGGCCGAGGATATGCCGGAGGAAGCGGAACGTAAGGGGATGGGCACTCCGGCCACCCGTGCCGCGATTCTGGAAAAACTGGTGCAAATGGGCTTTGTGCAGCGCAAGGGCAAACAGCTTGTCCCCACCAAGGACGGCATCAATCTGGCGGTGGTTCTGCCGGAAAGCCTGACCTCTCCCGCTCTGACTGCTGAATGGGAAAACCGCCTGACCGAGATTGCCAAGGGCAAGGCAGACCCGGACGAGTTCATGGCCGAAATTGAAGCGCAGGTGCGCCAGCTGGTCAAGACCTATTCTTGTATCAGTGCAGATAAGCAAAACCTGTTCCAGTCGGAACGGGTCATCATCGGCAAGTGTCCCCGGTGTAGTGAAAACGTCTACGAGGGCAAGAAAAACTTCTACTGCGGAAATCGTGGCTGTCAGTTCGTGATGTGGAAGAATGACCGCTTCTTTGAGCAGCGCAAAAAGGCGTTCACCCCGAAGATTGCCGCTGCTCTGCTCGAAAACGGTAAGGCAAAGGTCAAGGGCCTCTATTCCGAAAAGACAGGCAAAACCTATGATGCAACGGTGCTTCTGGCAGATACGGGAGGCAAGTACGTCAATTACCGGGTAGAGCGCAAAGAGTAAGGCAAAAATACGAGGGCCAGTTATGGTAAGGTGAAGCATTCATTTTGCCATAACCGGCTCTCTCTATCCGTAGGATAGCAAAAAAAGGAGTGTGACCAAATGAGCGAATTATTTTCCATCCAGCTGCAAAATCGGCAGCAGCAAGGCAGGGATGGCATCTGGCTGGATCTGCCCACTACAACCGAACAGGTACAAGCGGCCCTGCGGCAAATCGGCATTTCGTCCGATAATCCGCAGGGCCTTTTCATTTCCGGCTATTTTGCCGAGGAAGAAAAGCGTTTTGCCATCCCCTACAACATGGTGCTGGCATCCAATGTGGACGAACTGAACTTTCTGGCATCACGACTGGAAACACTCTCTACCGGGGAACGCGCAGAACTGAACGCCGCCTTGCAAGCCCCGCAGAGTGAGCTTTTCAGCATCGGGAGAATCACCGACTTTCCCGAAAACGTGGACTACTATGTGCATCTGCCGGATGTGCACGGGCCTGCCCAGCTAGGAGATTACTACCTGAATCGCTCCGGCATGGTGGATATGCCGGAAGAATGGAAAGGCGGCATCGACACGGCACAGTTTGGCCGGTATGTGGCTCAGCAGGAACAGGGTGCGTTCACCCAGTACGGCTACCTTGTCAAAAGCGGGGACGAGTGGCAGAAAGTCCACGAGGGCCAGCCCGTGCCGGAGGAATACCGGGTGCTGTCCTTTCCCGCGCCGGAAGTTCTGCGGGATGCGGCCAACATCCCGCCGCCTGTTCAGCCTGAAACGGAACCGCAGAAAGTTATCCCCATCATCCTGAACGGCAAAGACAGCGCGGAACGGATGAAAGAAATTACGGACCGGCTGGAAACAGGGATTCAAGAGCTGTTCGACAGCGACCGCTACAAAGCCTACCTCACCACGATGGCGAAATTCCACAATTACAGCTTCAACAACACCTTGCTGATCGCCATGCAGGGCGGCCAACTGGTGGCGGGCTTCAACAAGTGGAAAGACACGTTCCACCGCACCGTAAAGAAAGGCGAAAAAGGCATCAAAATCCTTGCTCCTGCGCCGTACAAGGTCAAGCAGAAGATGGAAAAGCTGGACGAACAGGGCAAGCCGATTCTGGACAAGGACGGCAAGCCGCTGACGGAAGAAAAAACGGTGCAGATTCCGGCCTTTAAGGTGGTTTCCGTGTTCGATGTCAGCCAGACCGAGGGCGAACCGCTGCCATCTATCGCAGTGAATGAACTGTCCGGCAGCGTGCAGGACTATCAAGATTTTTTCAAAGCGTTGGAGCAAGCTTCCCCGGTGCCCATCGGGTTTAAGGACATCGAGGGCGGGGCGCACGGTTATTTCCACCTGCTTGACAACCGCATTGCCATCCAAGAGGGCATGAGCCAGTTACAGACCATCAAGACGGCTATCCATGAAATTGCCCACGCCAAACTTCACGCCATCGACCCCACCGACCCGGAACAGACCAACCGCCCGGACAGCCGCACCCGCGAGGTGCAGGCCGAAAGCGTAGCTTATGCAGTCTGCCAGCACTACGGGCTGGACACATCCGAGTATTCCTTTGGTTATGTGGCCGGGTGGAGTTCGGGCCGGGAACTGGCCGAGTTGAAAGCCTCTCTGGAAATTATCCGCAATACGGCCCATGAACTGATCTCCGCACTGGACGAACATCTGGCAGAACTGCGCCAGCAGCGGGAAACAGAACTTTCCACTGCACAGGAGGCTGCATTTGCGCTGGACAACGGCAATACGCTGTTCATCCAGACCTGCGATTCCGGCTATGACTACACCCTGTATGGCCCGGATAATAAGGCTCTGGACGGCGGCCAACTGGACGCACCCGGTCTGACCCTGCCGGATGCCGGAGAGGAAGCTCTTGCTCTGCTGGGGCAGACAGTCAAGGTGTCGGAAGTTTTGTTGGGCGACAAGCTGGCAGCGTTCCAAGAGGCAGCAGAAAAAGCGAATGAAATTCCCGCACCCGTTAAAATTCCAGACCCCGCCGCAGAGCCCACGGTCACAATTCTGTGGAGTGAAAGTGACAAGCTGCAGGACGACGAAACCATGCCACTGTCCGTGGCAAACCGCGTCTTTGAAGAACTGGACACCACCCAGCACACGGAACGGGAAAAGGACGGCTACACAGGTGGCTGGTACGACAAGACCGCATTCCGCATTGATTTTACCCTGAACGGCCAGCCAGACAACTACGAGGGGCGGCAGGATTTTGGTGACGGAGAGGGTTCTTTGGTTCAACACATCCAGAACTACCACGAATACTACGCCAAAGATGAAAACTGGAAGAATTTTGTTCTGCATAACAAAGGCCCGAAAGCATGGGAGCAGGACAAGGCAGAGCGGGAAATGGTGCTGACCGAGTTTATCCCGTACCTCAAACAGCATTGCAATCTTTCCGCTATGGAGCAGATGGCTACCGCCGCTTTGCGAGAGGGACAGAACATTTCGCCGGAACAGGCGGCCTATTACAACGCTGTTGTGGCCTATGTGCAGGACTGCCGCCCGCTGCTCAACCAAGGCCAGTATAACTTGCCGGAACCGCCCAAGCTGGCCGACTTCGACCAGAGCTTGCAGGATTACAAGGCACAGGTGCAGGCCGAGATCGCGCAGGAAGCGGCGGCCGCCGGAATGACCGTAGAGGAATACGCAGCGGCAGGCTTTGAAGCACCGCAGCAGGGCAGCTTTTCCATCTACCAGCTGCGCAATGAAGATTCCACCCGCGATTACCGTTTTGAGCCCTACGACCGCCTGCAGGCCGCTGGCCGGACCGTGGACAAGGCCAACTATACGGAAGTATACGCCGCGCCGCTGGCTGCGGGTACCACATTGGAGGACATCTACCGTACATTCAATGTGGACCATCCGGCAGATTTCAAGGGACACTCGCTGTCCGTTTCGGATGTGGTAGTGCTGCACCAGAACGGACAAAATACCGCTCACTACTGCGATAGTGTGGGCTTCCAGCAGGTGCCAGAGTTCTTGCGGGAAAACCCGCTGCGCACCGCAGAACTTTCCACCGAACAAAACGAAAACATGATTGACGGTGTGCTGAACAATGCGCCCTCTTTAGGTGAGTTGGAAGCCAAAGCAAAGGCCGGAGAACAAATTTCTCTGACGGACCTTGCCGCCGCAGTCAAGGCCGAGGAAAAGGCACCAAAAGCCAAGAAGTCACGCACAGCCAAGCCGAAAAAGCCGTCCATCCGGGTACAGCTGGATGCCGCAAAAAAGGAGCAGAGCAAGCAACCGCCGCCACGGGAAAAGACAAAAGAATTGGAGGTGTAAACCGTGCAGAAGTTTGAAAATATGGACTTGATCGCTGCGCTGGAAGCCATTATGCACCAGAACACCGCATACTATCAGAGCGATTTTGCCTATGACATCAAGATGCTGCGGGAGGCCGCCCGCAGCGACCAGCCGGAAGATAAGCTGCTGTTGTGGCTGTCCCGGCCTTCTGGAACATTCTGCTTCCGGGAACGGGACGTGCTGCTCAAAGACACGCATGCCTACAACACATGGAAATTCTGCGGCGAGCAGACCTGCGACAGGATCCTTGCCTATGCGGTGGAGTTGACCGGCGCGGCCAACGGAACTGTGCAAGGCAATCTGTATGAACTGGACTATCAGCAGCATTTCCAGCATATCCGGGATGCCGCTCTGCTTGTGGGTGCCAATCGCCTGATCTACGAAAGTGGGATGCGGGAAATTGGCCTCAAAGAGCATTTCGACAGCCGATCGGACAAATATTTTGGAGAGTTCGTGCGGTATGAAATGCAGCCCCGTGACCCGGAACTTCTGCAAGCGGCCATCCGGCAGGAGCAGCGCAGTCGGGAATCTGCACAGCCCGGTGATTTCAAAGAACACCTTGCGGCATTGCACACCGGGCTGATCGAGGCCGAGGCACAGCGTATCGTAGCCGATATGAAGCGTCTGGCTGCTCCCAACAGCCCGGACAAGAATCATTTCATGGTAGAGGTATCGCCCTATTTCACCAAGCTGGCATCCAGCCGGGACACGGACCAGCTGCTTGCCATGCTGCCGTATAAATCTTTACATCTGTCCAGCGTAAAAGACCGTTTTGGCATCTACGCGCTGGTTGACAAAAACGAGAACCGAGATAAGAACATTCGCAAACCCCGTGCTTCCGTCCGCAAGCAGCTTTCCGAAACAAAGCAGGCCGCCAGCCCGAAAAAGGCAGCGGCCCGCAGCAAACAACACGAAATGGAGGTCTGACCATGAATTTCAGCGTAGAAGAAGAAAATTTGATCTGTATGTACCACACCTCTGACCGCCGCCGCACGATGGCACGGATGCTGGCCGCCCTGCCGGATATGGACACGGAAATGCGGCGGCTGGCAAACGGTACCATTGCAAAGTTGGAGCGTATGACCGATGCTGACTTTGACGGACAGAGGTTTGATTTTACGGGTGAATAATACCGTCAGCTTGACAATAACGCATTATTTTTAATCAAAGTAATGTGTCATTGTCAAAACGAAAATAGCCGGACACGGTGGCCTTGTGGCTGCTGTGTCCGGCTATTTCTATATTAAAATGCTCATTCCAATACTTTTTATAATATTATTCCTGGAAGTTTTTGGTTGGAAACAATATATTGTGATGCCGAAGAACGAATAACTGCATTGAATTTGCGAACTGTATTGTTTTGAATTTCCCTGTAATCAACGTTGTATATCGAATCTTGACTTCTCTGTCCCAGACATAGCAAATACTGCGGTGTCAGCGGCAAATAAATTCCGTTATAATTTAAAAATGTCATTGGAGAGACGTAGGAGAATGACGGATTATCTGATGTTATAAAGCTTCCCTCTTGTTCATCGCAATGAAAAACTATGATTCTGCATCGCTCTATAATTCGTGGCATGAAAGAAGCTAAAAATCCAACATTTCCAGAAAAAATTGCTTTATACAGCTGTGAAATTTGCTCATTTCGCATACATCTATCAACAAAATCATCGTCCATATTGGCATCTTTAGCTATTGCTTGCGCAATATTTTTTACTTTTGGAAATACTCCCAAACAATCAAATGTAGGTGTCCTACACATGAAAATAAGCATTGTCAAAATCAAGTCTTGTACTAATTGGGATTCCATAGGAATTCCCAAATTTCTTTGTAGAAGTTTCTTTCGCTCTGTAAGGCTCTGTAAAAAAACATCCAAAACACTATTCCAATTTTTTTCTATGATATTATCAAGCGCGTCCTCTATTACATAACTCCGAATCTGCTTTATATTTTCAACGATTCCTCGTTTTGATGCGGGTAGTTTCCGATTCGATTTCAACCTAAAATCCCATTCGTCAACATTTCCAATAAATTCTAATGCTTTATATCCACTTCTTAGCTTCTTATCATTATAGTAAGCGACTGCATCATACCTATCAAGAATTTCGTCTAGCTGTTTTGCAAATTCCCTTTTTATTTTGGGCATAAAATCCAACGCGTAATAATCTTGAAGCGTCACGGTATAGATATTTCTACCATATAAAATTGAGGTTACATTTCGCTGTTTCCCATCTGATAAATTGCATTTCTCATATCGGAACACTTGATTTTCTGTGCCATCAATCGCCCAACGTTTCAAATATACTTTTGGCACAAAATGTTGATTTTTAGTCGTCTTTTTAGGTGGTTTCTTTTGAGCCATATATTTTCCTCGAAATAATTACATTTCTTCCATGATTTTTTGAATCGCGTTGCAGGTATCATCAAAAGAAATTTCCTTTGCATAGTCGTATTCCCTGCTATACTTGCTCCACTGCCTGCGGAGTGTATCGCTATCCCGGATTTCCTGCATAATCTCCGGGTACTGCGTTAAAATTTTACCGCTACCACGCTTTTCCGTTGTCCGTTCCAGTGCCCGCCGCAATGTTGCCTTATCGCACTCTGCCCCGCGCAGAGCGTACAGAATGTAGATGTCGTAGTAATCTCTCGGACGGGTGTTTGCAATATTGCGGGACAGTACGGTTTCCAGCTTTTCGGCCAGAACTGTTTCGAGATTGTAGGCCAGAACGCTGATTGTGCGGTCATCGAACAGCATTGAAAAGGTGTACTCGATCTCGCGGGGCGTTATCATATCGCCAGTGGTGACATCCACCGTCAGCGGAACGCTGATCGGTGGGTAGTTGGCTTTCAGCGACACACGGATTCCGGGGTAATCGTCTGTTTCCCGGATGTCCGCAACGCCCATAACTTCAAACTGCACATCATCGTCAATCTGGACTGCGCACACATCTTTGAAAATGGAAAGGATAGCCTCATGGGTCAACGTAAAGCCTTTGATAGTCGTGTCCAAATCCATAGTGGCTCGTGTGTCCAGACCAACGATAGCCGACACCAGAAAGCCGCCTTTGATAATGAAGTTATGCTTATACGGTGAAAGCGAAATGCGTTCCAGCAGTCTTTCCAGCATATAGTTCTGCATCACAAGTTGCGCGGAAATATGCTTCTCGGCTGCTTTCTTTTTGATATAGGCTTTTAACTGCATCGGATTTTTTGTAATCATAATAAAATCTCCATGTAGCGCAGAACCTTTGGCTTCACACGAAGTCGTTCTGCGTACTGCATCAATTTGTGAATGTCTTTGTCTTTGGATGCGGCGTAACGCTTCATGGCTGCACCAACAATTTGTATATCGCTCCCACTGCCGCGCAGGATGTCGCACAGCGTCCGTTCCAAATCGTAAACACGAATGGGATTGCCGGATGGCGATTGGATTTCAATAATGCCGAAGTCATAATTTTCTGGAATAACACGCTTGATGATCAACTCTTCCTGCTTCAAGGACAGTGCATTGTAGCCCTTGGGAAAGGTTATCGTGTATCTTGCCGGGGTGCGGTCAGAATAGCCCAGCAGATAAAGGGCGGTATCATGCGAATAGATGCCGCGGCTATACTTCCGCTGCAACAGGTAAAAATCATCTTCCCATGCACTGCTCTGTACATAAAGGCCGCGCCCGAAACGGTACAGTTCCCCACTCTCGACAAAATTATGCAGATAGCCCCGATGCAAGCCGGCTTTCGTCAACTGTGCGGCCGTAATGATGCCATTGGGGGCAGACTGCACTATTTTTTCTACTTTGCCCATGTTGTTCATGCTATCACCTCACTTGACATTCACACATTATATTATATAGAAATAATGTGTGTTCGTCAACAGTGAATTGACAATCGCACATTATTTCAGCTAAAAGTAATGTGTCGTTGTCAAGTAATGCTCACAGAGTCTTATCCCTCTCCTGCCTGTGATTCTGGAATAGAACACCGTCCACATTCTGCTTGATAATGCCATACTCCTGCATCTGGCGTTTGGCTTCGGCGTACTGCCGCTGCAGCTGGTCTTTCTGCTCGGCCAGTTGCTTATACTCGGCTTTCAGGGTGTAGAGGTCGGGCAGCTTTTGAAAGCCCTGTTCTTTCAGGGCCTTGGCCGCTGCTTCATAGAGAATCAGGGTGCCTTCATGCTTGCGCCGGAACTGCTTTTTGTCAGCAGCCCGCTGATACTCCTGCAACAGTGGGCGCAGTTCTTTACAGGTGGTGACATCCTTTATCAGCACGGCCATTTCAGCAAGTCGGCGCTCTGCTGCTTTCAATGCGGCGGCAGCTTCGGTGCTGGCGGCGGTGATCTCGGCCACCCGGCTTTCCAAATCCGGGTAGCTTTCGATTTCATGCTCGGTCAGGAAGTTCAGCGTCCGGGCCGCCTGTTTCAGATTGTGGAGTTTTGCCCACTTCTCATACCCTGCGGACTGCTGGGCCTTGATGCTGTTCTCCAAATCAATCCGCAGCGAAATTTTGCGTTTTTCTTTGGGCTTCCGCTCCACGAACCGCCCTTTGATGCGTTCGATGATGGCTTCCTCGGTGTAGGCTTCGCCCAGCGTTTTGTAGCGGGTGAACCGTTCCTGTCCGGGCGCACGGAACGAAACATACTTGCCACGCTTGGCCTCGTAGCCCTGCTCCTGCAGGAGCCGCAGAAAATCGTCAAAATCCTTGGCCTGCGGGATGGCTGCATCTATGGCAGCTTTCAGCTTCGCCTTCCAGCTTGTACCCTTGCGGTGTGCGTCCCACTCGGCATAGCTCTTGCCTCTGTCTTGGCCGGGCATTACCACGGACAGGCCGTGTTCCTTGCAAAGTCGGTCACTGGTGCGCCGGATGTAAGCATAGCTTCGCCGGTTGGAAACATACTTCCGCTGGTTCACCATGTCCACAGCACAGAAAATGATGTGGTTGTGGACGTGCCCCTTGTCAATGTGCGTGGTCAGTACATAGGGATATTTTCCTTGCAGGACTTCATCTGCAAGCTGTCGACCAATCTCGTGGGCCTGCTCCGGCGTGGTTTCGCCCGGCGCAAAAGACTGTATCAAGTGGTGGGCCAGATTGTTGCCTTTCTGCATGGCCTGTGACAGCAGCAGTTCAAATTCGATGTCGGCGGTTTCATAGGAGCAGGCAAAGGAGGACACCAGCATTTTTTCGTCCGTCTTGGCCGGATTCTCGATGTAGTCCAATGCCTTTTTCAGCGTTGACTTGATAGGATGTATCTTTGTAACTGCCATATCTGCGCCAATGCTCCCTTGATGTCCGCAACGTCTTGTGTGTACAGCGGCCCCATGCTGTTCAGCCGCCGCGCGATCTGATTGACGTTGACACCAATCTTTTGCAGTTCGGCGGTTTGCGCCCGGATGTCGGTGGTGTCGATGTGGACAACATAACCGTCTATCAGCATCTTCCGGGCGTATGCAGAAAAGTTCCGGGTATGCAGCAGAGCCATCTTCTGCCGGATAAGTTCCCGTTCCTCCGGCGTCACGGGAACACGCAGAACAATTTTTCGGGTTCGGTTCGTCATAGTTTCACCTCGTTTCTTGGGGGTCTGGGGTACTCCCCAGCAAGCATTTCTGCCGGGAGTGGCTACACTCCCTATGCTTGCTACGTTACCTTTCCCCACTACTATGACACCACAACACCCCCGTTCTGCTCGCAAAATGCAAAAAAATAAGAGGACGCTTTTTGCATCCTCTCAATGACCATGCGTGGCAATCAGACACACGCATGGTCTTTTTCCTGTTCATGGATTCGTAAGGCACCGTCAATGGCACCTTCTACGATGGGTAAGTATTCCTCCGGGCAAAGCTGCAGCTTGTGGCTGACCCGCTGACGTTCCGCACTTTCTTCCCGCATGAGTTCCGGGTTGAAGTACCGCTCCACGGGCAGACCACATATTTTTATCAGTTGAATCACCACCGGCAGGCTGGGCAGCGTGCCTTCGTTTTCGATGTTCGCAAGATACCGGCTGTCACAATGTATCATGTCAGCCAGCGCACTGCGGGAAAGCTGTTTTGCCTTTCGAGCCGCCTTGACATCCGCTCCGAACGTTTCAAAGCCGGGACAGTCCTCAATTTTTGCCATTCTGCATCACCCATATACATTTTATAGTTCATGGACGACACACGGAATGTTGTAAAAGCTATTCTGATTACACTTTATATTTCATCCTTCTGCGTTGCTATTATTAGTGCAGCCATATATAATGAGGCTGGACCGTTCTTTGCAAGAGAAAAGGCACGTTTCCCGTTTTAATTATCAGAGAAAATCACTCCATCGTGAGGTTTCTGTGACATTTGGGCGCTACACTGAAAATGAAGGAGTGTTATACCATGCGAATTTTAGTAGTCGAGGATGATCGACTTTTGAATAATACTTTATGCTATAACTTGAATACTGCGGGCTATGCGGTTGATTCTGCACTGACAAAATCAGCGGCCAGTAGTTTCTTGACGAAGCAGGACTATGACCTGATTGTGCTGGATGTAAATTTGCCGGACGGGAACGGTTTTGACTTCTGTCGGGAGGTAAAAGAACGCCGCCCCGATACCGCTATTATTTTTCTGACCGCAAATGATATGGAAAGCGATATGCTCAAAGGGTATGAACTGGGCGCAGAGGATTATGTGACAAAGCCTTTCCCTATGAGCGTCTTTCAAAAGAAATTGGCGGTAGTGCTGGGTAGGCTGACAAAACAATATGGTGGTGATACTTATGAGGATGGCACACTGACTATCAATTTTTCAGAAATGAGTGCTACTCTATCAGGAAAGCCCCTTGCATTCACACCACTGGAATATCGACTTTTGAAAATCCTTATGAAAAATCCACAGATTGTTTTGACACGGCAAGTCTTGTTGGAAAAGCTGTGGGACGCAGACGGAAATTTTGTGGATGAACACGCTCTGACTGCGGCTATCAGCCGGGTACGAAACAAAATCGAAACACCCGACCGTCAGTACATCAAAACGGTATATGGTATGGGCTATATGTGGATCGGAGGGGCGCTGAAATGAATGTGCGAAAACTTTCCGTCAACAAAGCCTGTATCTTTTTAGCTGTTCTCCTGCTGGCGGCAATGGTAACGGTTTCAGTGGCTTTATATGCGTTGACCCAAGATATAACCGCTGTTTGGTATGTACTATTGTTCGGCATCTTTGTGCTGTTTTGCTCTATTTGTTTTATGGTGCTGGTTCGCCGCAAATTGGCGATGTTCTCCGATGCTTTTTGCAGTTTGATGGATGATATGTTGTCCGGGAATATGCAGCCGAAACAGACTGTGGAAGAAGAAAGTCTTTTCTATAAAATTGAATATCGGTTGAACCGTTTGTATGAAGTCATGCAGGAAAACAAAAACAGCATTGCACAAGAGCGGGCTGACTTGCAAGAACTGATTTCCGATATTTCCCATCAGGTCAAGACCCCTATTGCGAACTTGAAAATGATTAACAGCACCCTGCTTGAAAATGAAGTCCCTGTGCAAAAGCAAAAAGAGTTTCTTACAGCACAGGCCAGCCAGCTTGATAAACTGGATTTTCTCATGCAGGCTATGATTAAAACCTCGCGTCTGGAAACAGGTGTCATTTCTCTGGAAAAGAAAAGCCAGCCGCTTTATGACACGCTTGCCGCCGCATTGGGAGATATCCTTCTGAACGCCGAGAAAAAACAGATTAATGTTCAAGTGGACTGCCCGGAGAGCTTGATCGTTTCTCATGACAGAAAATGGACAGGTGAAGCGCTGTTCAACATTTTGGATAATGCGGTGAAATATACGCCGGAGGGCGGTCAAATCCGGGTTTCGGTTGAAAGTTGGGAAATGTATGTGAAAATTGACATTGCTGATACAGGCATTGGCATCTCAGAACAGCATCAGGGGGCAATTTTCAAGCGGTTCTATCGGGAGGACATCGTACATGATGTAGATGGAATTGGTATTGGTCTGTATCTGGCTCGTGAGATCGTAACCTTGCAAGGCGGTTATATTCGGGTAACATCCGAGGTTGGGAAGGGGTCAACTTTTTCCGTCTTTCTGCCTCGACAATAAAATAAGTACGCTAAAAGACAAAATGTCACAGGCCTATGACATTTGAGATTTAATTAAACAGAGGTATTTTGTTTCCCGTGACATTTCTGTGAGGTTTACCTTTTATGATAGAGCCATCAAAAAGAAAGGGTGGTGTTCTATATGAACATATTACAAACGACAGATTTGAAGAAATATTACGGCACCGAACCGAACATTACAAAAGCATTGGATGGCGTGACCCTATCCATTGAGGAAGGTGAATTTGTTGCCATTGTTGGTACTTCCGGCAGCGGTAAGTCTACTTTGCTGAACATGATGGGCGGGTTAGATACGCCAACTTCCGGCAGTATTAAAGTAAAAGGGAAAGAACTGTCGAAACTCAAGGACGAACAGCTTACCATCTTCCGCAGACGCAACATCGGTTTTATCTTTCAGAATTACAACCTTGTTCCTGTGCTGAATGTCTATGAAAATATTGTTTTGCCGGTGGAACTGGATGGTGATACCGTTGATAAGCATTTCATGAATGAGGTCGTGAAAATGCTGGCGCTCGATGGGAAGCTGAACAGTATGCCTAACAATCTGTCCGGCGGCCAGCAGCAGCGTGTAGCGATTGCCCGCGCCCTTGTTTCCAAACCAGCTATTATACTTGCAGATGAACCGACAGGCAATTTGGATAGCCGGACAAGTAGTGATGTTCTTGGTTTGCTGAAAGTTACAAGTCAGAAGTTCCATCAAACGCTTGTAATGATTACCCATAACAATGAAATTGCCCAGCTTGCCGACCGAATTATCCGTATTGAGGACGGAAAAATCGCATAGTGACAGGGGGTGACATTGATGGATGATATTTTATTTGGGAACAATAATCAGGCAACAATCAATCGTCTTGCCAAAAGAAGCTACCGCGCTAATAAGCAGAGAAATGTTTTCGTTACCATCGCATTATTCTTGACCGCCTTTATGATTACATCTGTGTTTAGTTTGGGGTGCAGTTATTTTGAAACCTATCAAATGCAGCAAATTCGTGCGATGGGCACGACTGCGGATGTGGCAATTACAAGCCTCTCAGAAGAACAATATGAAGAATTGAGCCAATCCGGCTTGGTATCCGTAGTTGGTGTCAGTCAGAGATTGGGCAGCATTGATACATCTGGAATGGACGATGCCCTGCTGAGTATTACTTGGATAGACGAAACAGAATGGCAAGAACACCGTGTACCAACAATTTCGGATATACACGGAGATTATCCGCAAGCAAAAAATGAAATTATGCTCCCTACATGGGCTTTGCGTGCAATGGGGATTGATGATCCACAGATAGGGATGAATATTTCCCTTTCCTATCAGCTCGGAACAGATTATCAATACAGCTCCGATGAATTTGTTTTGTCAGGCTATTACACAGATTATTCGGCTTCGCGTGCAGGCAACCGTGGTGCTGCTTATGTTTCGGAGCTTTTTGCAACACAAACAGGGCTTCCCTTTGATAGTGTGTCTACCGCAATGATTTCTTTTTCTGATGACAGTAATGCCCTGCGATCCTGTGAAAAACTAAAACGGAAGATTTCGTTTACAGAAAGCCAGTCCTTTGAAATTGTACCTATTGCTCAGAGTAATTCCACCACCATTGTTCTTCCACTGGCTGCTATTATCGTCTTTATCATTATCAGCGGCTATTTGCTGATTTATAACATTCTGTATATCTCAATTTCAAGAGATACACAATTCTATGGACAGCTTAAAACGATAGGCACGACAAAAAGACAAATCAAGCGAATCGTGCGTTCTCAAATATTCAGAACGGCGGTGATCGGTATTCCCAGCGGCCTGATTGTCGGTGGTATTGTTTCGCTTGGACTTGTTCCGTTTGCCATGAATATAATGTACTCAGGCGATACAGACCTTGGGGAGATAGTGTCCTTTTCCCCCATTATTTTTGCGGGTGCCGCAATCTTCACATTTTTTACCGCAATCATCGGCAGCATGAAACCAGCGAAAATAGCTGCAAGTATTTCTCCTGTTGCGGCTTTACGCTATACGGAGGCAAATACAAGGAGTTACCGAGATCATAAGAGCCATAGAACAAAATTATCCCGGATGGCACGAGATAATATTTTTAGAAACCCTAAAAGCGCTGTCCTTACTTTTGCGTCCTTATTTTTAGGCTTAATATTGTTTTTGGTTTCTGCTGGTTTACTATCAAGCCTAAGTCCAGACAATTTTGTAAATCAATGGGGAGAAAGTGATTTCGCATTGACTTACAGCATTTTCGAAGAAGGAAACCTGCTCTCTGATGAAATGTTGCAGCAAGTTGCAACAATGCAGGGAATTGAAAATCTGCGCGTCACTTATTCCGCTTCACCGTGGCCCACTATGGATGTCATTTACAGCGAAAATGTATTCGGGAAATATATTGATTCCTTGGATGGCGTATCGGGTCTTGATTTTTCAAATGCGGAAACACGGAAAAACTATACAGATAATTTTTGGAGCGGCGTTTACGGAATAGATTCCAGATATATCGAAGAACTTAATAAAACGCTTGATAAGCCTATTGACTTAACAGCCTTTGAAAAGGGAGAGTTGGTGGTTTTGTCCGCTATGACGGATGCTGAGGGAAACCCATTGATTCAGCCAGGGCAAGCAATCACCGTTGTCGGTGAGTCCGGAGAACTGGCCTTTACAGTGGCAACTGGCTTTCTGGACGCTGATTTTCAAAGTGGTCGAGGAAATGAGAGAGGTACTGCCCCTGATTTGTATATCAGTGAGCAGGCATTAGAGAAGTTGTCTGGAGAAACTAAAATCTTTCGGATTGCTTTTGATACTATTGATAGCAGTTATGATAAAGGGATTATGGAGCAGCTTCAATCCATTACTGCTTCGTCACCGGGCATTACGATTCTGTCACGATATGAAAAGCAGCAAGAAATGGCCGGATATTTGCTGACCTCAAGGATTATAGCCGCAGGGTTGTCCACTGTATTTTTGCTGATAGGAATTATGAATTTCATTAACACAATGGTTGTTAGTGTAAATACTCGGAAACATGAATTTGCCACACTTGAAAGTATAGGAATGACGAAAAAGCAAATTAGAAATGTATTGCTTTGGGAAGGCGGGTATTATTGGAGTATTTCTTTCCTACTGCTTGCCACACTGGGAACAGCGATATATATTCCGATATACTCAGCCTTTAGAAAAATGGTTCCTTATGCAGCTTTTCACTATCCTGTATTTTCTCTGTTGGTTGTCGCAGCTATTGTTTTACTGGTCTGCTTGGCAACTCCCGTCATAACTTTCATGCAAAATGTTAAGCAAAGCGTTGTAGAGAGACTGCGGCAGAATTAAATATTTGCGATGAAAACCGGGAGATTATTCTCCCGGTTTTTCAAATCTCACAGGTTCGTGAGATTTCAGCCCATTATTCTGTCGAAACAGCGTGTGTCGGTGACATTTCTGTGAGGATTGCTTGTTAAGATAAACGCAAAAGGAACAAGCTGCCGCACGACGGCAAAAGAAAAAAAGCCGTCGTACAGCAGCCTATCAACACGCCCATTTGAAGCGGCGGCTTTTGAGAAAATCAAGGCCGCCGGTTCTTTTTGCGTATCAGAGCGTTTCATCGTCTGTATGGCGGCCATAGGAGGATGCCGCCATGCGCCTGATATTCTATCGACCGTTCAATCTTGACCTATCAAAAAAAGCCTTGCTCCCGCACAGGGTCAGCAGGGCTTTTACTATGTACTATACAATGTAGCTGCTACGCGTTTAATACTGCCATTATGCCCGGTTGGCCGTTTTCGGTTTGCTGGGCTTTTCTGTTGCCACCTGAAAATCTGCCTGCTTCAAAAAATATTTTTGGAAATTTTCAAAAAAGCGGGCAGAATCGGGTGTTTCAGGTGTCATATTAGCGGAAAGGGAAAAATCCACCCGACATCCCCACGGAAAGGGGGTGAGAAGATGGAAGCTATCCCTCGCAACGATGGCGAACAGTACCGATTCGATGCGTTCTGCAAAGCGGTACTGCGAAATGAGGCCCGGAACTATCACCGAAATAAGAAACGCTTACTTGACCGTGAAAAGTCATTCAGCGTTCTTTCGTTGGAAGAACTGGGGCAGCTCACGAGTGTAGACCATTATCCGAGCGAAGAATTTATATTTTCGTCCTACGGCTGTGATCTGCACCTCGACAATGAGCTTGTTGCCAATGCGTTTGCCGCCCTGCCAAAGCAAGAACAAAGCATTCTGATTCTGTTTTGCGTTCTGGAACTGGGCGATGGCGAGATTGGCGACCTCATGGGAATGTCCCGGAGTGCTGTACAGCGCCACCGGACAAAAACGCTGAACGAGCTGCAAAAAAAGCTAAAGGCGCACTTGCCGGAGGGAGGTTAGGCGTAAATGAACTCCTATGAACACACGAGCAGAGAGTTTTTACCGCTCTCGGTGATTCGCTCTGCCTGCGCTGGGGACACCGATGCAGTTGAACAGGTTTTGCGACATTACAGAGGTTATATCAACAAGCTCTGTACAGGCATTCTCTATGACAAGCACGGTCAGCCTCATGTGTGCATAGACGAGTACATGAAACGCCATCTGGAAATCAAACTGATTTCTTCTATTGTAACCAAAGCCGAAACGGGCTGACCCTTTCCACGTTTCGGGACAGCACCTTGAAAAATATGCCCGCAGGATAATGGTGGTGCATCATAGGGCAAACGGATACGTTGCTGTCTGTATCGAGCCGGACGGCGGGTGCGCCATGATGCTTTTCTCTGAAAAGTGGAGCGATCATCACCATGCCGCAATGCAAGCGCGGCTGCTTGTGGGCCATGACATACAGGCAGGCTGATACTCCCTTACCGTCAAAGTCCGAGCGTTCAGAGCGTCGCAGGCAATGAGTAGGGCTGCATGAGGAATGCAGGGGTGAGATTCCCGTGGGTTGCTGCCAGCAGCCGTCCGTTGGCTCATTTTTTATTTTGTGAAAGGGGGATATTTTTGAAAGAACAAAATTTGATACGTTATAGCATTCAGCTTGCTTTTCTAAAGCAGCTGTTAGAAAGAAAGCTCATAACCGATAGAGAGTATTCCCTTATCAAGCAGCGCTTAATGAAAGATTATCGTGTGGTTTCCGAACTATCCTCTTGATTTTGTGTTGCATTGGCGTTATGATTAACGCAATGAAAGAAACACATTCAACAAGGAGGTCAAGCATGAAAGATGTTGAAGTCATTAAAGCGCGAAACACGCTCTCTCCACGAGCGCGCACAAACTTTGAAAAAAGGCTGCGCGTAGCCGCCTATTGTCGTGTCAGCACCGATACCGAAGATCAGCTGAACAGCTACAAGTCGCAGGTCGAATACTATACCGAACTTATAAAAAGTAAGCCGGAATGGTCTTTGGCAGGCATCTATGCTGATGAAGCTATCACAGGTACGCAGGTGAAAAAGCGCGAGGATTTCCAGCGGTTAATCAACGACTGTATGAACGGTGACGTGGACATGGTGATTACCAAATCCATTTCGCGGTTTGCACGAAACACGCTTGACACTCTGAAATATGTTCGGATGCTCAAAGATAAAGGTGTGGCTGTGTTTTTTGAAGAAGAAAACATCAACACCCTTACTATGGACGGCGAACTGCTCCTTGTGATTTTAAGTTCTGTTGCACAGCAGGAAGTCGAAAATATTTCTGCGAATGTCAAAAAGGGCTTGAAGATGAAAATGCAGCGCGGTGAGCTGGTCGGTTTTCAGGGCTGTTTAGGCTATGACTACAATCCAGAGGACAAAACCCTCACCGTCAACGAAGAAGAAGCGGCTGTTGTCCGTTACATTTTTCAGCGATACACGGAGGGTGCCGGTGGTTCGGTTATTGCCAAAGAACTTGAAAACTTAGGTTATAAAACCAAACGCGGCAGTCCCAAATGGGCGGACAGTACCGTAATCGGCATTATCAAAAACGAAAAATACAAAGGCGACATTTTGTTAGGAAAGACATTCACCGTTGACCCTATTTCAAAACGGCGTCTGTACAACTTCGGCGAGGAAGATCAATTTTATATTCGTGAGCACCACGAGCCCATTATTTCGGAAGAAGTCTTTGAAGCCGCCCAAGAAATTTTGCGGCGGCGTGCAAAGCCCCGCAGCCTTAATGTAGACGGCAAACGTGAAAAGTTCAGCCGGAAATACGCTTTTAGCTGCATGATAGAATGTGGTTTCTGTGGTGGCACCCTGACAAGGAGGAGTTGGCATAGCAGTTCACAGTATAATAAAGCTATCTGGCAATGTGTTGTTTCCACCAAAAAAGGAAAAAAATTCTGCCCGGAGAGCAAGGGCGTTGACGAAAGAACGATTGAGCGGGCTTTTGTAGAATCTTATCGCCTCTTGTGCCAGAATAACAAGGATGTTCTGGACGAGTTTATGAAACGGACAGAAGAAACTCTTTCTGAAAGCAACGCGGGCAAGCGTCTTGCAAAAGCTGAAAAGGACATTCACGCTCTGGAAGTCAAGAAAAACAAGCTGGTTGATATGCGTCTTGAAGATACCATTGACAAGGAGACCTACGACCGAAAGTATTTAGACCTGTCCAGCCAGATTGAGCAGTTGCAGAAAGAGTGTGAAAGCCTGCAAGATGCAGCCGAAACCGAATCTACAATGCGCAAGCGTGTTGCCACGTTCCGGCAGACCCTTGAACAGAACGAGGTTCTGGACACCTTTGACCGACATATTTTTGAAAGTATAGTTGAAAAAGTAATCGTGGGCGGTTATGATAGTAATGGGAACAAAGACCCCTACATGATTGTCTTTGTTTACAAGACCGGGTTCAAAAACAGTGTGGACGGCAAGAATTTCAAGCCGCTTCGCAAGAATAGCAAGGAGAACCACTCCCCTGCTGTTTTGTGTTCCCATGCTTCTAACGAGGCTGAATCTATGTGTTCCGATTCTAGCGACGACACACGTTGAGACTGTAGTACTGCTCACTAAGAAATCATAGAATAGCGGTCAGAAACTGCATAAACACGGCACTTTTGTGACCTTTGCCTTACTCCTTTCTGGAGGATGATAAAGGTCGCTTTTTTTCTGAATTCTCTGTATGCAAAATCTAAAATAAAATTGTATAAAAACCAACATTCTTATTTTGAACTTTCAGAAGTAGCATTAGTAATAAAATTATATTGAAAATATTAGTTTGGAATTTTATCATAAGAAAAGTGTGTTATAAAACATATGAGGATCATTGTTGATCTTACTGAATCTGAAGTCATATAGGAGATATATTTTGATGAAAAAGCAATTAAATTATACAAAAATAATATTGGAAACTTTAGTTTTAACAGCTGCTGTTGCCATCATTGCAGCTGCAGTCTATTTTTTTCTTGTTCCAAGTCATACTTCGGTCAGTAGTATTTCAGGTCTTGGTATCGTACTGTCCAACTTTGTACCTTTACCATTATCTGTAATTACAATGATTCTGAATATCGTACTTTTAATCATTGGTTTTTTTACTTGCGGAAAAGAATTTGGTGTAAAAACTGTTTATACAAGTATTATGCTTCCTGTTTTTCTTGGACTTTTTGAAATCTTTTTTCCGAATTTTGAGTCATTTACAAATAGTCAGGAGCTGGATGTTATATGTTATATTCTTGTCGGCAGTGTTGGATTGAGTATTCTTTTTGATCGAAATGCTTCTTCTGGTGGACTTGATATCGTGGCAAAGATTATGAATAAATACCTTCATATGGAACTTGGTAAAGCAATGTCTTTGTCTGGTATGTGTGTTGCACTTTCTGCAGCTCTTGTTTATGACAAGAAAACAGTTGTTTTAAGTATTCTTGGAACATATTTCAATGGAATTGTTCTGGATCATTTTATTTTTGACCATAATGTTAAACGTAGAGTATGCATTATTACACCAAAAGAAAAAGAATTACGTGAGTTTATTATTCATGAGTTACATAGTGGTGCTACGATCTATGAGGCATATGGCGCCTATAATATGGAAAAGCATAATGAAATTATTACAATTGTTGATAAGAATGAATATCAGAAATTGATGAATTTCATTAATAAGCTTGATCCAAAAGCATTTATCACTGTTTATAATGTGTCTGATATGAGATATCAGCCTAAAATATAAGTATCATAAGGTGTTCAATTTATGGACAGACTGGAAAAATGTATGGGATCTTCTGAAATTGAAAATATCTGAAAATCAGAAGCGTTTCGTGGCAGAAAATAAGTATCATTGAAGCATTTCAAGGAAAAAAATATGGGAAACAGGCAGTGCAGCTTGCATTAGAATTCATGAAAACATATCCTTGTAGAAAGGCTGAGTATTGCTGGGGTTCATATGAAGCTGAGAATGCAACTGCTGAAAAGCTGTATCAATCTTTTGGATTTGTGTAAACAGGTGATATGGATGGAGAAGAAAAAATTGCAGTTTTGAAATTATAACTGAGAATAAGGAGAAAATCAGATGAGTTTTTCATTTCAGGTACATCGTGATCTACAGTTTGATCACAATAAAGAATTATTAAAGATTGCTGAAGATAATACGCCAGAGCTATTGCATACATTAAAAACAGATGTGTACTTTGTAAAGTGTGTAAAAGATTCTTCTAAATTAGGAGGGTGTGGAATTCAGCCTGTAGATACAGACTGGACACGCTCCTATGGAAAAGGGGATACTCTAGTATTAGATTTTGGGGAACACATTACAGGCACATTTTCTATTGATATGAGAAGTGTAGGATCACCAATGGATGCTCCACTTTATATTGGTATCAAGTTTTGTGAAATGCCATGTGAAATAGAAGAAGACAGCAAGAATTATGATGGATGGTTAAGTTCTTCCTGGTTTCAGGAGGAGCGTATTCACAAAGATGTTTTGCCATGTACATTACAAATGGAAAGAAGATATAGTTTTCGCTATGTAAGAATTGATGTACTAGATACATCTCCTAAATGGAAAGTGGTATTTGCACGTCCATCTGCAGATGCTATCAGTTGTGCAAAGGATGCAGATATTCCTGAAATAGAAGACAAAGAATTAAAAAAGATCTATACAACAGGATTACATACTTTACATGAATGTATGCAGGATGTCTTTGAAGATGGTCCAAAAAGAGATCGTAGATTATGGCTGGGTGATTTGCGTTTACAGGCACTTAGCAATTATGCAAGTTATAAGAAAATAGATATTGTTAAACGCTGTATTGCTTTATTTTGTGGTATGAGATGTACAGATGGAAGAATTCCTGCTAATGTGTTTGTGAAACCAGAATATATTCCAGATGATACGTTTCTGTATGATTACAGTTTATTTTTAATCAATACAGCGTACGACTACATGCAGGAAACAAATGATATTCCATTCTTAAATACAATTTATTCTGTACTGAAAGAAGATATGGATGCGTGCTTGCAATGTGTGGATGATACAGGCAGATTTCATATGCAGGAAAATTTTCCTGTCTTTGTGGACTGGTCAAATACTTTTGATAAGGAAGTTTGTGGAAGTGCTATTACGATCTATGCATTACGTCAATTGATTGTACTTGGCAAGCAATGTAGTCAAGATGTTGAACACTACGAATGTGTATTACATTTAATGGAAGAAGAAGTGCGTAACCATTTGTATGATGCAGACAAGCATGTGGTACGCTGCTATACAGGTGAAGTGAATCTAGCAACACAAGTATGGATGGTATTATCTTCTACATTTACAGAAGAAGAAAATCATGCCATTATGCAGGAAGCAATGCATAGATTTTTCCCTGTAGAAGGTATCGCTACACCATATATGTATCATCACATTACAGAAGCTTTATTTGTATCTGGATGGAAAGAAGAAGCGATTGCGTTAATGAAATCATACTGGGGTAAGATGATAGATCTTGGAGGAGATACTTTCTTTGAAGCATTTGATCCAAATCTTCCTGATTATTCTCCATATGGCAGTACTATGATTAATAGCTATTGCCATGCGTGGAGCTGTACACCTGTGTATCTGATATATAAATATGTATTATAGATTCGTTTACAATCAAAAAATATTTCGGTACTATTGCAATAGTAAGCTGTTTCTAACATGTAGAAACAGCTTCTTTTATCACTGGACGTTAGTAGAAACTAACTTTATGATTGGAGGTATGAATGAAGAAAATTGTGTATTGTCTTTTGGGGTGTGTTTGTTTTGCATTAGGTGGGATTGGTGCTGTACTGCCGATTTTACCAACTGTTCTTTTTCTATTGCTTGCTGCATTTTGTTTTGCGAGATCTTCTGAAAGGTTGCATGCATGGTTTCGGGAAACAAAATTATATAAAGAAAATCTTGAAGATTATGTGGCTGGAAATGAAATGCGAAAACAGGCAAAGATACGTATTATGTGTACAGTGACAGTATTAATGAGTATTGGATTCATTCTGATGAGTAGTAAAGGAGTATATATTGGCTGCATCGTACTTGCTTGTGTATGGATATTACACATCTTGTATTTTTGTTTTAAAGTGAAAATGATAGCTGAATAAAGAAGCGTTATAATTTATTAAAATAGATAGAGTCAGGAAGTCAGTCATGGAAGTATATAAATATGGAGGTGATCAGGCATCTATTGTTTTGATTCAAATGGTGGGTGAACATGATCTTTCAGAAATTGAGCAGGAAATACATGAAATTCAAAAACTTACGGAGATGAAATTTCAGTTTATTGCGATCAAAGTGAATAGCTGGAATCACGATTTATCACCGTGGAATGCGAGTGCAGTATTTGGAAGTGAAGGCTTTGGTGATGGTGCAGAATATACTCTAAAAGAAGTTTTACAGTTATGCACAGACTCCAATAAAACATATTGTATTGGCGGATATTCTATGGCTGGTTTATTTGCTTTGTGGGCAGCATGCAAGACAAATCGATTTGCGGCAATAGCATCAGCTTCACCTTCAATCTGGTTTCCTGGATTCTTGAATTACATGAAACAACAAAAGATTCAAAGCAACTGCATTTACTTAAGCTTAGGAAATAAAGAAGAGAAAACTAGAAATCCTATGATGAAGCAAGTAGGGGATTGCATTCGAGAGGCATATGCATGGCTCAATGAGGAAGGAATACAATGCACACTGGAATGGAATCAAGGTGGTCATTTTAAAGAACCACATGTGAGAACAGCGAAAGCTTTTGCATGGATCATGAAAAATATATAGAAAGAAATGAGAACAGGTTTTGTATGTGAAACTTGTTTTTAATTTTATGAATTGATTTTGTGCTATATTAGATTTCATATCTTTGTAAATGTGTTGATTGATATGGAGTATAAAATGAAGGGATTAGGAACAGTTATTAATGCACTTGCCATCATTGCAGGAGGTGTGCTTGGAATTTTATGTAAAAAATATTTAAAAGAAAGCTATCAAGATACGATTACTAAGGCAACAGGGTGTTCAGTCTTGTTTCTAGGAATTGCTGGAACGCTTTCTAAGATGCTGCATGTAGAAACAGATGGTTCATTGAGCACAAATGGATCTATGATTATGATTCTATCACTTGCCATAGGTGCATTGCTTGGAGAAGTAATTGACTTGGATGCAAAGTTTGAACGCTTTGGTGAGTGGCTGAAGCATAAAACCGGAAGTGATGGGGATAATCTATTTGTGAATGGATTTGTTTCTGCGTCTTTAACAGTAAGTATTGGCGCAATGGCAGTGATTGGTTCAATTCAAGATGGAATCTACGGTGATCATTCAACGTTGATTGCAAAGGCTATATTAGATTTTATTATTATAATGATTATGGCTTCGTCTATGGGGAAAGGCTGTGTATTTTCATTTCTTCCTGTGGCTGTTCTCCAAGGAGTTATGACTGCTTTGGCTGTCGTTCTTTCAAGCTTTATGACAGAAACGGTACTGAATTATATTTCATTGGTTGGCAATATTCTGATCTTTTGTGTTGGGGTGAATCTTGTCTGGCCTAGGACGATTAAAGTGGCAAATTTATTGCCATCTTTATTTGTCGCGGTAATACTGGCAGAAATGATATGAATCTGAAATTGAGTGAAGTGCGATCACTCTTTTTTTGTATGTTATAATTTTGTTAGATATAGTACTTCAATGAAATAATTAGCTTGTAACATAATCTGAATACAGGAGAATCATATGAAAAAAGGATGGGTTGTGTTGAATGTTTTATGTATTGGAATTGTATGTATGATGATGACTTCTTGTACAGGCATTTTTCAACAAAAAAAATTAGAATCCTCTGGTCAATGTGGAGATCAGTTAAACTGGACATATGATCAAAAAAAGAAAACATTAACAATTTCTGGCAGTGGTGCAATGAATGTACCAAAGTTTTACTGGAATGAATATGAAATTCAAACACTTGTGTTAGAAGAAGGGATTACTTCCATTTCACAATCAGCGTTTTATGGTCATTCTGAACTTCGAGGAGAATTAAAACTTCCTTCAACTTTAGAAACGATTGAAGAATTTGCATTCTATGATTGCGGTAATCTAGAAGGTAATTTAATTATCCCTGAGAATGTTAAAAGAATTGGTGATTATGCTTTTCGGGGATGTGAAAAAATGAATGGTAATCTGCAATTACCAGAAGGTTTGTTATCTATTGGAGAAAATGCATTTTATGATTGTGCGTTTCAGGATGAATTACATATTCCAGAAAGTGTTTTAGAAATTGGTAGAGCTGCTTTTAAGGGATGTGTTGGATTGCGTGGTAATCTGATCATTCCTGATCGTGTAGAAAGTATAGGAGATTATGCATTTGCACAATGTAGTGGACTGGATGGAGAATTGAAACTTTCGACGTCTTTAAAGACGATTCCTGAAAGCTGTTTTAATAGCTGTGAGAATTTGAAAGGTGATTTAATTGTTCCTGATTCTATCGAAGAGATTGGAGCACATGCTTTTTGGAATTGTGGTTTTGATGGAAAATTAGTGTTATCAAAATCTCTTAAGAAAATGGGAATATATGCATTTTCTTCTTGTAGAAAACTGATGGGTAGTCTTGTGATTCCGGAATTGATGGAAACAATTCCATCGTATGCATTTGCGTATTGTACAGACTTAGAAAGTGTAACTTTCCCAGGTGCATTAAAGTATATTTCTGAAGGTGCTTTTGGTGATTGCACGACATTAAAAAATATTGGTTTACCAGAGCATTTGTTAATTATTGGAGATGATGCATTTAGACACTGTATTTCTTTAGAAGGTGATTTGAACCTTCCAGATTCATTGCTTTCCGTTGGAGAACGCAGTTTTGAAAATTGTAAAAAAATAAAACATATAAAACTTCCTGAATCTTTACTGAATATCAAAGAAGATGCTTTTGTTGACTGTGAAGCGTTATGTGGTGATTTATTGATTCCTGATAGTGCTTATGTGATTGGTCCGAATGCTTTTCAAAAAACAAAGATATCTTCTGTGCATTTTGGAAGTCAGAATGCAAAGCTTGTTAGTATTGGCAGTGGTTCATTTTATGAATGTGCTGCTTTAAAAAATGTTCAATTTACAGGAAATAGTCCAGATTATTATGCAGAAACAATAATTGAAGAGAAAGATGGATATCCAGAAACGTTGTATTCAAGTTTTCCGGAAGATTGTGAGATTGCATTTGTAGAAAATTCCAAAAATATAGAGAATGATTTACCTCTGTCTATCAACGGTGAAACACAGGAAAACAAAATTGAACCATATTCCTGGATGGATCATTTGCGTGGCAGCAAACTGAAAGGAACTGGTCAATATGCGGATATTGAAATCATATTTGAAGAAATGATGGAACTTCGTGTGAATGGCAGAAGAAAAAACAATGTTGAATTTAAAGCAGATCCATATGATGCTGAAATGAAAATATCAATAACATTTCCGTATAGAGATGGAATCGTTACTGATATGAGAATGATAGAAGGTAATGGAAGTGTTTGTGTTCTAGAAGCAACATTTATCAAAGACGGTCAAGAATCTTTGATGTATTTTACAGATGGATCAGAAGAAGGAATATATTTTTAGAAAGTCATGTTCTTGTTTGAAATGATGATCTGTAGAAAATAAAAATTGAAAGGAGACAAAAGATGTGTGAGATTACATTAGAAAAACTTCCCAAAACAGTAGAAGAATTAAAAGCAATGCCACAAGCAGATCTAACAAAACCAGAGGAGGTTGCTGCACTTGTTGTAGCAGTATTAGCGCTGTATCCTGAAAATCCATCAGAAACGGAAAACATGCTTGATTATTTACGTGGTCCAAAACCACTAAATGGAATAGACAAACAATTTATTAAGGATCGTTTCCGTGGAAAAGAATCTTTGATGCGTTCTTATTTTGTTGGATCAACTCCTGAAAATAACTATACGCCAGCATTGCCTTATCGCGTTGTAATATCTGAGAATGCTTATAGCAGAAGCCAATTTGAAGAAGGTTATTTAACTTTGTATGTTGCCTGTAGTGGAGCGGATAGTCCAAGACCATTGAAACTTCGCAAGAAACCTTCTACAGGACAATGGTTTTTATGGGAACAGCAACTTTTAACAGGAATCCAAATTCCAAAGGAAAGTGATCCTTGGGCATAGGATTCTCTGATAAGCATATTGGATGAAAGAAAAAGTAAATTAGTCTAGGCATTGAAAAAGGGAATTGCGGTAACAGTTCCCTTTTTATACCTTTTATATATGTCATACATCGAAGAAAAAGAAAAGACCAGATCAGTGCTAGTCGATTCGTTTGTTTGAACCCATAGTCTTTAGATTATCCAAAATTGGATGAGGTTTTGACATATTCCAAAATAACATGATGTTCATGAGGTCTTGAAGAAAAATCGACGTT
>QQXM01000105.1 GCA_014610835.1 Erysipelotrichaceae bacterium 7770_A6 | reverse complement strand
AAGCCATCAATTCTAATTGAAATGTGATAGAAACCCTGGATGTAGCTCTACATCCAGGGTTTACATGACAAATATTTTATCTTAATGACTTCTTATTTGCCTTAACTTAATGACATTGGCATAACAACTCTACTTTTTTCTTATTGATTCTCTTGAATGGATTCAATTGCCAGCGCAATTAATCTAGCGAATGGTTTTCTAACGATCTCTGCAGTTTCTAATACTTCTTCATGTGTCAGTTTCTGGTCCAGCATTCCTGCAGCCATATTTGTAATAACAGAAATACCCATAACATTCATTCCTGCGTGTCGAGCTGCTATGGCTTCTGGTACAGTAGACATACCAACCGCATCCGCACCTAAGATACGGAATGCACGAATTTCTGCAGGTGTTTCAAAAGAAGGACCAGAATACATCATATATACGCCATGCTTTGTTTCAATTCCTTCGTTATGTGCCTTTTCCTGTAGCGTCTGCCATAGTTTTTTAGAATACACTTCTGACATATCTGGGAATCTTTCCCCAAAGGAATCCAGGTTTTTACCAATGAGTGGATTGGATCCAGACATGTTGATATGGTCATCAATCAACATGAAATCTCCTGGCTTAAAGTCATAGTTTACTCCACCACATGCATTGGAAAGAATTAATGTATGTACACCAATTCTCTTTAATACACGTACCGGAATCACTGTTTCCTGCTGAGAATATCCTTCATAGTAATGAACTCTGCCATCCAGTACAACAACTTCTACACCATTGTATGTACCAAAGATCAGTTTTCCTTCATGTCCTTTTACTGTCGGTGTTGGAAAGCCTTCAATACTGGAAAAAGGAATTTCTTCTTTGTCTGTTAACTGCTCCACAAAATCTCCCAGACCAGATCCTAAAGTAATTCCAATTTCAGGTTTACGGTCAGTTAAATTTCGAATGCATTCAACGCAATGATTAATTCTATTCTCCATCGTCATCTCCTTTTTCAAATACTACAAAATCATCTTCTACTGCTGGTTTGATAGTCCAGATCTTAAGATTGATATCTTTTCCAGACATACGAATCTTATGCTCTTCCTTTGTCGGGAAAATTCTGCTGGACATAACTGTTTCACCATCATTGATGAATATTTCAACTGCACTGTGATCGACAAAGATATCTAATGTTTTCAATGCATCTAATGTAATCTTTCTTTCTGTACCAAAATCTGTATTCATCTGATTCACAAGTGCTTCTCTAGAAATCAGGAATGTTTTTTTCCGTGCATCATAAGAAATCTCAAATCCCTTTTTCAAATCTGTTGCGAATAAATTCAAACCAACATTATTATTGCCAGGATTGTCTAAATGAATCACACATGCATCAAGCATTCTACGACGCATGTCATCCTTTGTTACAACACCATTTTCTGCATCAAATACAAGTACATCTTTGATTGTTTCTAATGCTATGACTGGACGCTGAATGAGTTTTCCATCTTCAATTGTTAATTCACGTGCAAGTGTCTGCAAGCCAGCCCATCCTTCACTTTCCGTTACAGGGTAGGAATAATCAGAGCATCCAAACCATCCTTCCAGGATTGCCTTATCATTCTGCTCTGCTTGAAATGCTGTCTGTGATGCATAGAAATCAAATCCTTTGTCTAATTCTTTCATTGGTCCATCTGGTGTAAATGTCATTGTCTCTAAATCCAGATCTCCGACAAAATAAACATTCGAATACGCATTCAAAAATGCCTCTTCTTCTTTTTCAAGACCCTGTGGTGAGAATAAAAGCAGCCATTTATCACCAATCTTTTGAATACATGGACATTCCACCATAAAGCCAAAAGAATCATATCCTTTGACCTTCAATTCAGATACAAAAGTCCATCCCGTTGCAATCTGTGAAGATTTATAAATCAGCATCTTACCTTGCTTTTCTTCATTCTGTGCGCCCATCAGAATGTAATATGTACCATTTTCAAAGAAAATCTTTGGATCTCTTTGATGTTCGTCGATATATCCCTGCTGAGGCTGAATAATTGGGCGTTTTAATTTTGTCAGATGATTTTCTTCATCAATTGCCGCAATCATCTGATATTGGATGATAGAACCATCCTCTTCTTTATGATTTCCTGTATAGACTAGATATAAAAATTCATTCTTTACAAATCCACTGCCAGAAAAACAGCCGTAATTGTCATAATTCAATGTCGGTTTCATTCCAAGTCCAATGTTTTTCCAGTGTACCAGATCATCACTCACAACATGATACCAATGCTTCATTCCATGGTATCCCGCAAATGGATACCATTGATAAAACAAATGCCATTTTCCATTAAAGTACGAAAATCCATTTGGATCATTCATCAGGCCAGTAACTGTCTGAATATGATATTCACAACGATACTTGCTTTCTTTGATCTTTTCATGAAGTTCATACAATTCTTCTTCATCTCTTTCATTTACGATTCTAGCTAATTCTTGTTCTGTATATTGCATCATTTCACCTTCAATCTATATTGAATCTCATGTTTCTGTATATCACCAGCACGTAAAACAGGTTTTTGTTCTACATCAGGATAATTGATCGCATTTGGCATATATTCTGCTTCAAAGCAGACTGCACTTCTTTCAGGATACAAATGTCCTTTTTTACCCGTTTTATTTTCCAGCCAGTTTGCGGAATATAAATGCATTCCTGGATAATCACTATACGCATGTAACTCTAGCTTTTCACTTCTCGCAATGGCCATTTCTCTAAGACCTTCTCCAAGAATTGCATAGTGATGATCATATCCTTTTCCAAACTTTAACTGTTCATTTTCATCATTGATATCTTTAGATAGTTTTTTGAAATCCCTAAAATCAAATGGCGTATTTTCAACTGGTACAAGTTTGTTCAGTGTTAATCCATTTGCATCAGATAATCCATATTGATCTGCATGAATCTTCACTTCATGATTCATCGCATCTTCACTTTCATCCAGGTTGAAATAAGAATGATTTGTATATGCAAATAAAGTATCTGCATCACTTCTCGCTTCCGTCTTTATAGAAATACCATCTTCCAGTAATGCATATGTCACTTTCACAAATAGATTTCCTGGATACCCTTCTTCTCCATCTGCACTTGTATAACGGAACGTAACACGATCCTCTTCTTCAACACCATTCCAGATCTTCTTATCAAATCCTTCTAAGCCGCCATGGTTACAATTCCCATTATTGTTGAGCGGAAGCGTGTATTCTTTTCCATTGAGTGTAAACTTGCCCTTTTCAATACGGTTGGCAGTTCTACCAATCGATGCACCAATATAACTTGTCTGATTTAAATATCCTGTAACACTTTCAAACCCTTCCACAACATCAATACCTGTATCTTTATTGATAAAGGATACAAGTGTTGCACCATAATTCATAACTTTCATCACGATATGATCATTTTCAATTGTGTAGAGTGTTACTTCTCTACCATCATTTAATTTTCCAAATGTTGTCTGCATATGATTTCCTCTTTTACTACATCATTTCTATTACTACTATTATCTGACAAATTCTTAAATTTGTGAATGGAAAGGGCTATCATACTTGAACATTCAGGAAGAAATGATAACCTATTATCGATGAAAATATTTGTAAAAGACGATAGAGAACAAGACTCAGAAGAAGAAACAAGTGGCACACGCTACATTATTATTCCTATCTTGATACAACTGCTGATGGCACTTCTGCTATTTCTTAGAAGTCGTACTGCAGCTTTAAATTATTTATATGCTTTGATTCCGCTTCTATTCGCAACAAGTTTTATTGGATCCTATGTCTATAACAGAAATGGAGATATGAAGCTGTTTTCCAGTGCCGCCATTCTAACAACGGTTGGAACTGCACTGCAGCTATTGATTGATCAGATTTACGATCCTATTACATCGTTCAGTACGATCAAATTGATTGTTTCTTTTGTTGTGGCAATCATATTTGTCATGTTCTATACCTTGTTTCGAAAACTGCTGAACAAATCAATGATGGTATATGTCATGATGGTCATTACTGCTGCAATTTATACTATCCTGCTTATATCTGGAAGTGATCCAAATGGATATGGAACAAGTGCATGGATACGTATTGGTGGAATTACAGTACAGCTGACTGACTTTACCAAAGTTGCATCAATTATGTTTTACAGTGCACTATTTTCTTCTAAGACAAGTCATGATGACAATCAGATTCTTGTATTATCTTCAATCTTTTTTATCATTAATTTCATTGGTTCCCTGTTGATTAAAGAATTAGGTTCTTTCTTCATTCTGTACTTTCTGCATTTATCCATTCTGTATATCTTCATGAATAAAGGAAAGAAGAAAAAACTGTATTTACTTTTCATATTCTTTATTACAGTTGGTGCACTTTTTTTAGCATTCATGCTGTATAAACTTATTCTTCCTTCTCACGATGCAGGTACAATGAACACAGTGACAAAAGCACTATGGCCATTTCTCAATAAGATTCATCAAAGATTCTCTGTGACTGCCAACATCAACGCTGATCCATATGGTGCCGGCTATCAATTGCTGCAAGGAAAGAAAGCATTATGGATGGCTGGATGGTTTGGCAATACAGTCAATTTCCATGCAATCCCTGTTGCAGAAAGTGACATGGCATATATTGCACTTGTGAATGCATTTGGACATATCTTTGGCTTCTTCGTCATTTTCCTGTTTTTAAGAATCATGCTGAGTGGATCTGAATTATCAAGAAAGAAGATGAAAGAAGAAAAACAGGATGCGGTAGTTGCGTATGCCAGCACAATACTCATTGTCATGCAGGCAATGATTGTTATTTTAGGTTCTTGTAATATCATTCCATTTACTGGTCTGCCAATTCCATTCTTATCTCGCGGCGGTACATATTTAACACTCACATTCTGCTTGACTGGTTTACTTCTTCATATGTCTGAAGAATATGAAGATGAGGAGGAAGATGAATATGTGGATGAATAACGATGAACATCATCAGATGAATAAACTATCTAGACAGCGTATCCGTATTGTTGAAGTATGCAGTATTGTCTGCTGCCTGCTGTTTGTCGGATTCTTTTCAGGAAAATATCTAATCTCCCCTGCCTTTTCATCACAAAAACAAGGCACAAAAAATACAATCACCTATAATGCCATTCAAAATTATGTGGTTGAAGGTGACATATTAGACCGCAATGGCAGTGCGATCATGGCAAATGCATCAGAAGGAAGCAGTGCCTATGCAAACTATCCTGAAAATGAATCATATGCATATTTATTAGGCTATTATTCTGTAAATTCAGGAAAAGAAAATACGTATGGATTACGTGGCAATTTAAAAAATTATTCTTTATTTCATTTAGACTCCAGCAATAAAGGTGCAACGGTGCAATTGACAACAGACAATACATTACAAGATACAGCATATGATTTATTAAATGGACAGGAAGGCTCCATTACTGTCATTGATAATCAAACAGGAGCAATGCTTGCATTAGCATCTCATTCAACGATTACATATGATGTAAATGATATCAATTCTCTGTTATTAAGTGATGTAGAAGGTTCACAATATCGTAGAGGTACATTTGAAAACGATCCTCCAGGATCAACATTCAAGATTATCACTGCAGCCAGTGCACTCGAAAAACAAAAACAGGATGGATTTGATGATTCCTTCTTCAATTACTATGATACGGGAACATATCTTCCTGAAGGATCTGACTGGACGATTACAAACTATCAAAGTACTGCATATGGAGATGTTGATCTTGAAACGGCAATGAATAAATCCATCAACTGTTATTTTGCAGATCTTGGTATTCGTATTGGCAGTGAACAGCTAACTAGTACAATGCGGGAATTTCTTATTGGAAAAGATATTGAAATTCCATTTTTAACAACATTGCATTCTTCCTATCAAATCAGTGAAAATGCAAATGATGAACTTGCGCAGACTTCCTTTGGACAAGGAAATACACAAATTACACCTGTACATCTGGCAATGATTGCACAAGCCATTGCAAATGACGGTATTATGATGAAACCATATGTTGTTTCTTCCATCTACAGTGGTTCTACACCTTTATACAAGCATCTGAATGGAAAGCTCACAAAAACAACAGACGCTGATATTTGTGACAAACTAAAAAATATCCTTCACACAACTGCTGAAGGATATGGGCTCGATGAATATAGCTATGGTATGGTCTATGCAAAAACAGGTACTGCAGAATGTGCAAATGATCGTATTCATACATATATGGTTGGATTCACAGAGAATGCTTCTTTCTGCATTTCTTTGAACAATTCCGATCACAGCTATAACCTATACCCAATTGCACAGCGTCTTGTTTCTACAATCAATGCTGTCTATAACAATAACTAGAGGTTTATTTCCTCTAGTTATTTTTTAAAGATGCATAAAGATTTGTGTTCCATTTGATCTGATCCATTGATACATGTATATACATGCCACGAACAACAGAATGGAATAAATGATGATATACACATATTCATTCATGATGACATTCAGATAAAGAAGGAATGCAATTCCATTAACAATCATTGGAACCATCATCGAAATAAATACAGATAAACTTTGCTTGATTGGAACCATTTCATTTGTCCACTTTAAGTTTGGCATATTCAGGTTCACAATAAGACCAAACAAAGCTGAAAAAGTAATAGATAAGACTGGTGTAATGATCATAAACAAAGACATTACTACATCACTTTTAGATAAATAGATGCATACAAGTGATACAAACAAAGAAGGAATGCCTGTCAATATCAGATGCATCTTTACTTTTGCATTCAATATATCTTCTATCTTTACAGGAAGAGATTTTGCTAACCATATTGTTTTCCCTTCTAGAGAAATAGAAGGTGCTGTGATGTCATTAAAGGAAGCTAATGTACATATAGCAAGTACCATAAGTGGTGCAAGCAATGCTGTATCAATGCCTTCCTGTTGTAATAAAACAATAACAGATGGGAACTTCAGCAACATATAAATTGCGATACCAATCATAAATACAGAACCAAGAGAACAATTCAGCATATACGAAGAACTACTCTTGAAATGCAGGAATTCTCTATATAGAAGAGAAGAAGAAACAGATCTTGTCTGATTTTTCTGCTTTTTTGTCTTGATTCTTTCGAAACTCATCGTCTGTGAAGAAATTTCAAAAAAACTCTTCTTTAAAAAACACCATACAGCATATGTGAAAATAACTGTAATCATGAGTGTCAGACATAGATGAATGACATTTCCACATGCACCATTGCCAAATGCATAAATTGGATATGCATAGATTTGTGTTTTCTTTTGATACAGCAATACATTTTGAAGCAGTTCAGAAAAGATCGTATTGGCATTGAAATAAACCAAATAGTACAGCGCTAGAAATATGAGTGAAAGAATCGTTGTGATAATACTGCGATTCTTCAGCTTTACGGATATCTTTGCCACAACAAGACCTAATAGACATGAAAGACATAGTACTAACAGCGTAATCGCCAATCCCATCAATGTAGAAGCAAGAAATACCCCTGCTTGAAATGATACATTGAATAGATATGATTGTTGAGAAGGAATCCATACAACAAGTGCATAGAGACAACTCATCAGATATACACTGAAGATTCTAGAAATAATGATTGTAGATGCATCAACAGGCAATGAAAACAACAAATCATTATCTTTCGCTAAATACAGGATGGAATATGTAGAAAATACACTTCCAAATACACCCATAAAGATTGACAATAATCCCATCAACGCAAAGAACATCCATTCAATATGCAACTGTACAATAGATGGAAGAATGAGTGAACTCAATGCATAGAACATGCCTCCAAGAAATAAAAACATCAGCACAAAGAACAATACAAACATTCCAATCGTAGCACCCATAGAACGTTTTTCCTGCTTCTTTTCATTGTAGAAATATGCACGGAAGATCTCCATGAGCTGCTTTTTGATCAAAAGCCAGGTCATACAGATTCATTCTCCATTTCAAGAAATACAGTTTCTAAAGATGCATCTCCCTTTACTTCTTCCATCGTTCCTGTTTTTAACAGTTTTCCTTCTTTGATGATGGCAATATGATCACAAAGCTTTTCCGCAACTTCCAGTACATGTGTGGAAAAGAAAATAGCACCACCTTCTTCACATAACTCACGCATCATTTGTTTCAATAGATGAGACGCTGTTGGATCCAGTCCAACAAATGGTTCATCCATGATCACCAGTTTTGGCTGATGTACCCATGCGGCAATCAATGCGACCTTTTGTTTCATGCCATGAGAAAAGGAAGCAATTGGCTGATCCAGATCTTTTTCAATGGAAAAGATCTTTGCATACTTTTCAATTCTTTCAAATCTCTCATTTCCAACTTCAAATACATCCTGAATAAAATTGATGTATTGTCTAGCTGTCATATATTCATATAGATCAGGGTTATCAGGAATATAGGCAATTTTCCTTTTACATGCGATTGGATCATCTTTGATAGAAATGCCATCAATATAGATTTCTCCATGATCAAATGCCTGAATTCCAGCAACAGATTTTAATGTCGTTGTTTTCCCTGCACCATTATGTCCGATAAAACCATAGATTTCTCCATCTTTAATTTCCAGAGAAAGATCATCTACCGCCTTTTTCAATCCATAATTCTTCGTTAAGTGTTCAATTTTCAACATACAAACCTCCCTAATAAGTCAAATGTTATTTAGCTTATTTAAGCCATTTTTTAGTACTTATTTTGATATAAGCCAATAGG
>QQXM01000104.1 GCA_014610835.1 Erysipelotrichaceae bacterium 7770_A6 | reverse complement strand
GAGTAGCGTCGAAAACTCGACTCTAAGAAGCTATCACTCGATAAAAAATCGATGAAATAGAAAAAAGGTGCGAACAAGGCGCACTAAAAACAACTTTGTAAAATGAAGTTCTTTTAAAACAGAATAGATTAAACTGAATCTTTGATCCAAGTATCAAGATGGATATTAATACAGGCAAATATTGCAAAGAAAGCATGCTTGTCTTTATTGCGTATTCTCATTTGATGTAAGTGGTAGTGGTTAAGCACACGATTGTTTATTCGTTCAGTGCTGGTTCTATTTCTGTATATCTTCTTCCAGGTTTCAGATTTATATGATAAAGGTCCTGCATTGCGAGCGGAATCACCATCATTAATATATGAAACTCTACCATAAGAAGATGTAGAACATTGATCAGCGAAAGGACAGGAAGAAATGTCGCCCATAACAAGAGGACAACGGTATTTCTTTCTGCAGCGTTGAATATCGTAACCACAGAAATGCATCGGACGGTTAGCCATACAAACAGGAATGCCATCGTTATTGGTATGATTCTTTTCAACATATTCTTTTGAAGAATCTCTTCTTGGATTATGGTCAATAACTGGGATAATATTATTGTGCTGAAAGAATTGGAAGACCGGTAAAGAATCAGCCGCAGAATCATGACAAAAATATTTAGGATGTAGATCATGATTCATATCAAGAAATTGAGCGGCAGCAGAGATGCAGGAAAGAGCATCATGTCTCGAAGCGTTTTCGATGGAAGCGAAAACTGGAAGATCAATGTTCTTAAGAGGATTGTGGTAGGAAATATTGTAGAAAGTATAGCCTAGATAAAAAGATTCAAGATCCGAATCCCATCCAATGTCAGCATCTGGTGCTGAAAAACGGTAGATGTTATCTGAATCATCACCATCTAAAACCTTGTGACCAAAAGGAGAAGAGTGGATGTGCAAAGAAGAACCATCAGCTGAAAGGATAAGGTTGTTCTTGTCGATGAAACCAGAATCGATAGAAGGAATCACAGCCAGGGCGTTGAAGAGAGCCTGAAGAGTGAACATCATTCTATCTCTATCGCAATCAGCACCATCTTTGTATTTGTCTAATAGGTAGTAGGTGTCAGAGTGGGAGTAGTTGATTAGCTTTTCACCTTTCTTAGGTTTCTTGTCCTTTATTTTCTTGAAATGAGCTTTAGGAAAAAGCTCGTTCATATGAGAATCGACACCCGTCAAACGGACAATGAAATCATAGTGAGAAGCAACAGAAGGCGGTGAAAAGGAACCTACAAGATATTGAAGTAAAGAGTCGGAAGCTAAATCATCACACCATTTATGAAGAGAAAGATAGCCAAGATGCTGCATAAGAACAAAAGACCTGATGAAAACAGCAGGATCGATAGCAGGTCTGCCTGTAGAAGAATATAAAGGCAGAAGAATATCCTGGACAAGAGAAGGATCCAGCTTCTTGAGTTTGTGAGAAGCAGAAAGAAAAGATTTAGAAGAAAGTCTAAGATGTTGAGAAGAATCAAGAGAAGATTTGCGAGACTTCAGAAAAGCACGATAGTCCCAGATCGAAGAAAAATATTTGAGCATATAACTCACCTCCACGGTTTCATAATGAAGGCGAGCAAAGCGAGCCCGCGAAAATTGAAATTTGTCAATAGTTGACAAGAAAAAAGTGGGGGTAAAGTACAAAAAGTTGGCATAAAGAAAAGAGCGCTGTTACCAACTTTTTAGAGTTTTCGACAGCGCTCA
>QQXM01000103.1 GCA_014610835.1 Erysipelotrichaceae bacterium 7770_A6 | reverse complement strand
CCCTGGCAATTGAACGGTAGCAGTCATACATGTCAGAACAGACATATCTGACATTGTCACGTTCTTCCTTCGGTATCCGCATGAAATAGGAATGAAGATAGTCATATCTTCTTGAAGGAAGCGCATCGACTGGATCATGCGTCTTGAAGTCAAGAAGCATGCATACGTATTTGGAATCGTCAGATCTGAAGGCATATACTTCATCGAAGTTGATCATCTCTGGCAGCTTCTTCCTCTTCATATCCACATGAGAATCAAAGATGGAGGCAACTGTAGTAGAAGAGATGTAGTATCTTTTCGCAACGGAAGAGAATGTCTCGTTGTAATTTTTCAGATCATTAAGGATACTGTAGACGGTAAGTGCGGAAATCTTCATTGATTTGAATACAAACGGATTGTGTTCTTAGTATGTCTTTCCGCATACCGGACAGACATATCTGCGTGCGTGAGATCTGAGAGTGCACCGCCTGTCGGAAAGAACGGAGTGGGTAATGTTCTTGGTGACGTAGTTCTTGATGTGCGGCTGATCGCATCCGCATACCGGACACGGAACAGGATCAGAAGCAAGAGTAATGTCAATAATGACAGTGTTTCCAGCACGAATACAGCTTACATCCTGGACGTCACTGTATTCCAGGTTGAAAAGCTGCAGTATGAATTGTTTTTCTTTATTTTCATCAAACATAAGATGATTTTCTCCTTCTGTGAACATTAAAAAGCATCAAAAAGGAAAAAAGGTGTCTCCGTCATGTTGGTAGAGATAAAAAATGCGCAAGAGAGGATGAGCGTCCTGTGAAATCTTTCTGAACCGTTTGATAAGTGAATAAAGAAATCTGTCCGTCAGAGGATAGAAGGTATTCTGGAAAGCAGAGAACTGATGATGAGAAAGAGAAGCAAT
>QQXM01000102.1 GCA_014610835.1 Erysipelotrichaceae bacterium 7770_A6 | reverse complement strand
TTCAGGGATCCAACTCAACAAATTCAAATATGCCTTCTTCAGGCGATATACTTTCACATACAGTTCCAAGAGAAAAAAGGTCCATCAATTCCAGGAAGAAGAGCACGCTGTCCAGAGGAGGACAGAAAGGACATCCTGCTCATCTTTCTGCGCTTTCTGATGCGGATCAGATCAATACAGTTACAGTAAAGAAGGCACCTGCTGGAGCAGAAGCTGTCAAAAATGATAAAGGAAATATTCTGTACTATCGAACACAGGAAATTGATTATGTCATGCAGAACAGGCTCATAGAAACAAGATACTATATCGACAGCAGAGAAGGAAAAGAACTGCCTGCAGAAATCATGAAGAGATACAGAGTAAACGCAGTTTCATATTCAGCTGGATTCAAGAGTGCAGTGATCTATCTGAATCACAAGGGAACGATTCCTCTATGCAGACTGTCTGAAATCATGAAAGATCTTTCAGATGACAGAATAAATGTAAAGACATCAACCATCATAAAGTGGGAAAAGGAGTTTCTGAAGCACGGAAAGGAAAATCAGGAAAAGATCCTGTCAGAGATCAAAGACGGCAAGGTAGTACATGTAGATGAGACATCTGTCAAGGTAAATACAGATCTGCACTGGATTCATACAATATCGAATGAAAGAGGAATCTTCTATACAGTAACGAAGAAAAGATGTGACAGAGAAACAGGACCGTTAGACAAGCTTGCATCGTTCAATAACGTTCTGGTGCATGATCATTTGAAATCGTATTATACGCTGGAGAACTGTCAGCACGCAGAATGCAATGCACATATACAGAGATATCTTCAGGAAGGAATAGATTTCGAAGACAGTGAAGCATGCGGAAAGGTTCTTGAAATACTGCAGATGTCGCTGCACAGAAAGCATGAGCTTCAGAGAAAAGGATATGGAAGAATGGCTGAAGAAGAGGTATTAGCCATCAGCGGCATGATGCAGACCGTCATGTCTGAAGAAATCAGACGGTACAGTGAAGAACATCCGGATATAAAGAAAAGATATGAAGCATCATATATCAAACTGTTCCGGAGAATGATGGAATACATAGATGAGCATCTTCTGTTCCTGAGAGATTTTGACGTGCCTTATACAAACAATGAAGCGGAACGGTGCTGCCGGAAAATAAAGACAAAGAAAAATGCATCACATCAGTTTATAACTGAAGAAAGTGTACAGGCATATGCAAGTGTGATGTCAGTGATAGAAACAGCAAGAAGAAAAGGAAACAGCCCGCTGAAGGAAATAGAAAAAATAATTGCAAACTGAAAAAACAGAACAGGATCTGATACTGTTAAGTATCGGTTACCTGTTCTATTTATTTTTGTTTATCGGTGAATAGTAAC
>QQXM01000101.1 GCA_014610835.1 Erysipelotrichaceae bacterium 7770_A6 | reverse complement strand
ATCTTTCAGATGAATATCTATATCATTTTTCTGCTTTTTTCATTTTCACAAACGCATTCAATTTCTTATAAGATAAGAAAAAGAACCAGAGATAAACTCTGATTCTTTGCAAAGATCAATCTTATGCTTCTTCTGTCTGACGGTTGGAAGCAATGACGAATGGTGTGTAGATCAATGTAGATACACCTAAGATAATCACTACCTGCCAGATAGCACCCATGATATTTCCTGAAGATGCTAAGAATCCGAATAAGCCAATTGGCGTTGTCCATGGAACGTCGATAACGAACAATGGACAGAGTCCTAAATACTGTACTAAATAACCACAGCATACACAAGCAACTGGAGTCAAGAAGAATGGTACTGCGAACATAGCGTTCATAACCATTGGAATACCGAAGATAATTGGTTCATTGATATTAAAGATTCCACAAGGAATAGATAACTTAGCGATTGCCTTGAAGTCATCTCTCTTAGAGAAGAGCATAATAGCAATGATCAAGCCCATTGTGATACCAGAACCTGTTGGACCAAACCATCCAGAAGCGAATGGGTTAGCGATAATTGAATACTTAGAACCTGCTGTATAGAATACACCAGAAGCTGTGATTCCTTCGCCAGCCTGGTAGAGTTCAAGGTTCTGAGCCATCATCTTAGTCATGAATGGTCCTGTAACAGCACCCATTACGTTTGGTCCATGGATACCGAACCACCATAACAGCTGCATAATTAATACAACAGTAACATAGCCAGGCAGACCAGTCATGATCTTTTCAATTGGCTTCATGATTGTTGAAATAACATCAAACATTGTTAAGCCAAACATAGAGCAGATATATCCAACGATAGATACACAAAGAATTGTGATGATTGTTGGGAACAGTACTGCAAATGACTGTGATACGTTTGGTGGAACTGAATCAGGAAGAGAAATCTTTAACTTTCCTGAATCAACAAGTTTAACATAGAGTAATGTAGTTAGAACACCAACAAGCAAGCCTACAAATAATCCATCAGCTTTTGTGTAAGAAGAAGCAACAACATTAGAAATTGTTACTGTTTCTCCACTTTCTGTTGTTGTAGATGCTGTCGTGTTGATTAATGTAACGAATGAAGCAAGTGCTACCGCTGGAACAGTTCTGTCATTTGGATGTCCAATGTTTTCAGCAAAGTGCATGGAAACAAGAATACAGATAGAAACTGCCATGAAGTTCATACAGCCATAGTTAGCTGTTGTGAAGATAGGAGTTAATGATTCAAGCCAAGCAAAACCTGGAACGTTTGCGAGAGAAACATAGTAAATCAGTTCTCCTGTCTTTGGATCTGGTACACCACCAGTCTGGCAAATGACGAATTGGAACAGAGTACAGAAAGCACCCCAGATGACGACTGGCATGTTGTCAATAAACGCATCCTTGATTGCTGAGAGGACTGTGTTTGACTGCATCTTACCTGCAAGAGTGAGAAGGCCATTCATAAATTTTTCTTTCATAAAACTTTACGTTTCCTTTCTGATGAAACTATTTTAATTCCGTTTTGTAAGCGCATACAATGCTGCGCTGCCATTTTGGTACTAATTTCCGTAAAATTATGTGATAAATCTTTATATGTGACAATTTTTTTTGATTGTTTTCAAATTTTATTGATTTATTTTTGTCTTTTTTTGTTTTTTATTGTTTTATGAATCTTTTGGCTCTACTTTTCGGAATAATTATGTGATTTCAAGTTTTTTTCTCCTTAGTTTTGTTTTAAAAAGTTTCCGATACTTGAAAATGGCAGGCTTTATCCGATGCCACAGTTAAAGCTTACTTATGCCTGAATTCCATTTTGTTTGTTTTTCTCAGCTGTGAACATTATGTTCCAGTCTTGTTCAGAATAATGTTTTCTCATTCGAGAAGTCATGTGTTATCCCTTATATATAATAATGTTTGTTTTCTGCTCGTTTTGCTAGCTATTCAACAATTTATTAGTGTTTTACAGAGATAACTTGAGAGAGAATTTGTTTTGTTTATTTTATTTTGAAGTCGGTAAAATATTTCGATAAAGAGTTTTGTCTTTTTTCTAGAAAGTGAATTCTTCTTGTATATAATATATGAAATAAGATTTTATAAGTATTGTTATGAAAAGAAAAAGGTTCATTGAAGATTTAGAAGAAGTTGGTGTATGCAAGTCGGTATATAAGAGAAAATATTTTCTAATCTCAGAAGAGAAGACAGTTACTCGCAGTGATGAGACTGGTCATGTGTATTCTTCTTGGGGAGAACGGTTTGATGAAGCAGTCAGTGAAGATAAGACTCTTGGAGATTTAGTTGATGAGCTCGAATTTGTAGACAGGAGTGTACACTATCATCTATCTATGTCAGTATATGATGAGAATGGAGATAGAATAAAAATTTAAAGTTTTATGTATTTAGTTATTTGTATCTGTACTCTCTTCATCATCAGAGTTGTCAGCAGATGGTGTTACTGCAGGTGCTGATGCAGCTGTTTCAATCTGCTGTTCCTGTGATTCATCCTCGATACAGTCATCTGCAGTTGGAATATCAATTGCTGTTTCATCAGATGCTGTCTGATCAGCAACTGATTCAGCTGGTTTATCCTTGATATCTGTAAAGCAACCTTATTCAATACATATACGCAGTCAAAAAAAGGAACAAGTTCTTAGAACTCATTCCTTTCATACAGCTTTATAAATGGTTATTTGCTTAATTCACCAGCAATGTAAGCACCGGCAATACGGCCCCAGCTTACAGATTCACTATAACCGCCACCCTGAGCAGTAACTTCACCTGTAGCAAATAAGCCTTCTACTAAAGAATCATCAGCATATAATGCCTGTCCGTGTTCATCACAGACAATACCACCCTTTGTCATATGGTTAGCAGCTTCAACTCTGACACCATAATATGGACCTTCAGCATCGAATGTACGAGAAGCAGCTTCTTCCAGAACAGGATCTGTTTCGCCTTTTGCTGCACGTGCATTGAAATCTTCTACTGTCTTCTTTAATGCGTCTGCATCAATTCCGAGTTTTTCAGCTAATTCTTCAATTGTTGCGCCTTCCTGATAGTATCCTAAACCAACATGTTTGCGAATACGGTAGAAGGAGTCATATCCTGTAGAATCAGTAATGTAGAATGCTGCATGATCAGGCTGTTCCTGTTCCATTGTCCAACGATCAAGACCAGATAAGTTATTATTTAATAATTCACCGTTCTTGTTAACAAGAAGATTCATATCAGCACCGCCTGTTAAGTCACGACGTGGAACGATGATATTATCAAATACACTCATCTTGTCCATACGATCAAGTTTCATGCCATAGTTTTCAAATACGCTTACAAAGTCACCTGTTGTACCAAGCTGGTTACTTGTGTTCAATTTTTCATTACCTGGTGCATATTTAGCTAATAATTCAGGGTTAGAGCAGAAACCACCTGTAGCTACAACTGTATATGGAGCTAAGATGTTATATGTTTCACCCTTTGTATTGGATACTGTAACACCAGTTACTTTCTTACCATCCATAACAAAGTCAACACCCTTTGTTCCTGTAAGAATTGTTACGCCTAATTCATTAGCTGTTTTTTCAAGACCTGCCTGAACAACTTCACCGGCATACTGATCTTCTTCAGCCATGTGGTTAGTTCCACCATAGTTGTAGTTCAGTTCAACGCCCATGTCTCTTAACCATGCGTCCATTGTACCTTCGCAATCAGCCCAGGCTCTGACACGTGCTTCACCTTCGCCATTTTCTTTCTTTTCTTCAAATAAATCATCAGCAGTAACAACGTTACCTGCAGCTTCCTCAGCTTTGGAATTTACCATGTCGAAGTAGTTCATGTCGAACTTACCGTTACCACTCAGAATATCTAATTTTTCGCATACAACAACATTTGCATCAGCATTTTCCTGTTTGATTGTAATAGCAGCAGCAAGTCCACTAGGACCACCACCAACGATAACTGCATCAGCATTTACATCTTCAACTTTTTTTGGATTTTCGCTGAAAGAACTTGCATCCTTTGTTACTTCACCTTCATAAGTAACACCAGCTTCTTTCAATGCATCAGCTACAGCCTGCTTAACAGCATGGCTTGAGAATGTAGCAGCACTGACAGAGTCAACAGCTGGAGAATTTGCCTTAATAATACGGTCACGAATAACCGGGAATGCACGGTCGATGATAACATTAGTTTCATGATTGTCGCCTAAAGCGATATCTGTAATCTTTCCATCTTCTACTGTAACATCAACGTTCAGTTTTCCCCCGTAACCAGTTGCACTCTTACTGATTGTTTTACTGCCTGTAGTATTTGCAGAAGAACCAGTAGAAGTAGAGCAACCTGTTGCAACGCCTAAGGCAATTGCAACTAATAAAGTTTTAATCTTTTTCATTTTCTTCCCTCTTGAATGTATGACACATCACGGTTCCAAAGAGTACGTACACAACAAATATTCACAGTTTCCGGACACCGGAATATTCTTATGAAAATATCTTTCATTCCACTTCTGTGCAATACACATTTCTAAATGTTAAACCCAGGTACATTTAGTTCATATATAATATAGCATACGATTTTTTTGTCAATCGTTTCACAGCTTCACAAATGAAATCGTATTCAAAATATAGGCCACTAAAGTGGCATAAAATCTAAATAAATAGCCATAAAAACGATTTCTCATTTTTTTGAATTTTTGTTCTGTTTATATTTTGAAAATATTTTCAGTATAATATTTCTGAAAGAAGAGAAAATACTTATGAATACATTAGACAAAATCCAATCTTATTTTGAAAATTTTACAGAATCTCAAGCCAACTCTCGTAATTCTTAATTTGCCCAAATCGTTTCTTTATCAAGAATGCGTAACATGGATATTTGCACCCATGTGCACACCCCTACACGTGATTCATTGTATAGTCACCATACTCCACCCCAGTTTGATAAAGCATGGATTTTCGTTTTATTGTCTTCAAGTTACTTTCATCCTCCGCATACTTGTTCTTTAATATATAGTCTGCCATCTGAAAAAAGACTGAGTTTCTACATCAATGTCATTAAGTTAAGGCAAATAAGAAGTCATTAAAATAAAATATTTGTCATGTAAACCCTGGATGTAGAGCTAC
>QQXM01000100.1 GCA_014610835.1 Erysipelotrichaceae bacterium 7770_A6 | reverse complement strand
CTTCCGTATTGCTGACATGAAGAAAGATGATCTTTTCATTTATTCTATTTCTTGAATTCACCATTTTGCTAATATAGCCATCCAATTTATGAAACTGCTTTCATACATTTATCGATGCAACTTCTTTACGGATTAAAAAACCTGCGGCATTTGCTAGCTGATCAACACTTTTCATTCTTACATATTCATTTTCATAAATGACTCTTGCTTCTTTAGAAGCATCATGACTTCCAAATAAAATTGCACCAACACGAATACCATTTTTCTTCAAATTTCTAACTTCCTTCGCTGCATCTTTCACGCCTGCATCATCTTCATAGTTACATCCCAATGGATTATCTTTTGATGCATGAATACGAAAACTATCATTTGGAGAAGCATCTGTTAAAATGATCACTAAATGTTCTTTCACATCTCCATGTTCTTCTTCCAGCAAATCTCCAATTTCTTTCAACATTAATCCATCGCGATTCCACCCGGAAGCAAAATACTGAAATACAGATTCACTTCTTTTTTCCTGAAATGACTTCAAAATCCGTAAAACTGTATATCCCCGTAAACTGTTAAATTCAGATATTCTTACCGGAATATGACAAGCTTTTAAACTTTCCGAAAGAACATACCCTTGCGAAGCAATCACTTCCTGAAAAGACAAACGAGATGCAGAAGCATCTAAGACAAGATCCACAGAAAACAAAGGAGTTGTTTCCTCTTCACTTCTTAAAAAGATACGATCATCATTTGCATACACTGCACGATACACGCGTCTTTTATCAAGTGTTCCACTACGTCCAACAATTACATTTTTCTCTTGATGAATCAAAAGTGAATTCTCAATTTCATTTTTCAATTTATAAATCATACTTTTATGTAATGCTATATTTTTATAGTAGTATTCTCGATTTCTTTTTTCCTGCAGAGCCGCCTGATCTCTTAAATATTTTTCTTCTGCAGTAATCTTTTCTGTATCATCTTTTACACCATCTGTAATCCATACATGACACCCAATATGATTTCCTGTACAGATTTGTTTTTCCAGTAATTGCAATTTCTTATTAGAGTAAATAGATCTGCCAAAACACTTTTCAATATACGTTCGATCTGATTCATGTTGTTTCAAAACAATATTACTTGCATTTTTAGACTGCAGAAAACCTTCTCCTTCTTCATCAATTTGAGAAGAACGCATCACTACAACTCGATCCGTTTTTACAAGCTGTGTTGGCATGAAATGTGTCATAATATATGCAATTATGCCGTGTAAATGAAATACATGCGAATGTTTTTCATGCTTATTGCCATCAAACAAATCATATCTTTTAAAGATATCTAAAATTGTGTGTACCAGCATTGACTGTTCAATATCTTCTTGTATATTCATTGCATCTGACAATTGCTTTTCACGCATTGTCATCACTGGCTGTTTTCTATTTAAAATTCGAGAATAATGCGATACCTGCATTGTATAAACTAACTGATTCTTGCTCATCCATTCCTGTCTAGAAAGCTGATATTCACTCGCAAAAAAATTCTTCGCATATTGCTCACGTAATTCATGCAATACAGGTCGCTGCATAATTTCTTTTATATAGACAATATCTTCAAGCATCAGCCATGTTAAATCATCCAGCATAGATTGATGCATATCCCCTCTCCAGCAATCAAACAATTGATTCACAACATCTTCACCATAATACTTATACGTCAATCCAATCACTAGATTCATATAGAAATTTGGAATTCCGCTTCGTTTATGAATTGCTAAAAAGAGTGGTTCAAAATGATATTCCCCACTCGCCGTCCAGATTTGATTCACTGCACGCTTTTCTACCGCATTATACGTTCTCATTGAAATATCTCTGAAGGCAATCGTTTTGAAGAAATCCTTGCATTGATCACATCATGAATCAATTGCTTTTCATATATATCAAATGTCTTATTTGTAATACCTAGATCCAAAGCTTCTTTCACGCTTAGCCCTTTATGCATCAAATCAATCGCATCAAGCATTCCTCTAAGATCCAACGCTTTTGTGGACAGTTCAGTATTTTCACACTTCTTTTGAAAATCCAGAAATAATAACGCAAACTGCTTCACATATTTATCTAGCATATCAGGAAATTGTTTTTTCAAAAGTCTCTGTAAATCTTCTTGTGTGATTGGAGGCATTTGAATGACCACAAATCTAGAAGACAGCGCTTCATTCAGTTCTCTTGTACCAGCATAATTATAATTCATTGTCGCAATAAACCTTGTTTCATCCTTTAAAACAATACGATCATATCCAGGCACATCAATCACTCTTCTAAAATCCAGTACAGAATGCAAAACAGCCAGCGCTTCATTTTTTGCCATATTAATTTCATCCAGAATGCCAAATCCACCATTCAAAGCACATCTATACACAGGACCTTCTCTAAAAACAACTTTACCGTTCTCAAAAGAATCCGTCCCAATTAAACTAGCTGCATCCATATTTACATGGAAAGAAATATCCCAGCTTGGTCTTTGAAATACATAGGCAAGATTTTCACACAGAACATTTTTTCCCGTTGCCTTTTCACCAACAAGCAGTATGTTTTTCCCACATAGCAGCGCACACAATGCATCTTCCCAGACATTCACTCCATAATACATAAAATGAGGTACAGGAATACGTTGTTTCATAGCATCACTCACTGGATGAGAAACCACATACTCATGCACCTCCTGTAATACATCTTCAGATATACCTTCTTCACGAAGAAACTGCATTAGATCTTCCATTATTATCGCCTCGATCTTCTACAGGAAATTATAGCACTCATTTTTTTAATACTTTCATCATTTTGCATTCAATAAAGAATACCTCCATGCTTAGACAGCTTTTATGATTTATACAAAATTTTCAAAAGAATCAATGACTTGAATCACACCTGGTAATTTTCCATATTCATCTTTTTTATTTGCAGAATCTATCACAACAATTGCATTACATCCTGCCTGATATGCACTAGAAATTCCGCTGATACTATCTTCAAAGATCAAACAGTCATGAATATCTACCCCAATAACATCTGCTGCTTTTTTAAACATTGCTATTTTATTTTCATATGTACCATCATCATACACAATAGAAGAAGGATCCAACCAGCGATCAAGATGAAATGATTCCACAAAGAAATCAATGTTTTGCTTAATCGATGCAGAAGCAATCGTAAAAGGAATATTATCTTTTTTTAATACATCAAAATATGCCTCTGCACCTTTCACTAAATGAAAACTATCTTTATCTTCTTTACAGAATTGCCGATAATATTCTTCTTTTAGTTCCGAATATTTTTTCATTTGTTCTTCTGTACATTGTCCATGAAACATATATGCAACAACTTTATGATTAGGTACACCATTAATATGTTCATGAAGCTCTTCTTCACTGATTCCATGGTTTCTAATATCTTGAGATATCTTTGACCAGGCTAATATATGTTTGGGATTATCAAAAAACAAAGTTCCATTAAAATCAAATATTACACCTTTGTAAAAGCGCATTTCTGTACCTCCTTTGTCCCAAATACTAGTTTATACCAGTATATACTCATTTTTGGATATCTTTTATGAATCAATTTGAAAGAGATGTCTACCTGCCAGAAGGAACATGAAAAGATACGCTTGATAACACAATTTATAAAGGAAACATAACCATCAAGGCAAAAGCACCAATTGATCACATTCCTGTATTTGAAAAAATTGAAGGTGAAACCAATCAAACAACTAACCAATAGATTAGCTGTTTTTCATTATACTGTTCGTTTTTTCAAATAGATTTGCAATCAATAAACCCGCAATTCCCGCAACAAGTTTTACTACAACAAACCACGTAATACTATTGGGATTTACTCCCGCAATAAAACCAAGCTGTCCACCAAATACAAATGCACCACTCAATGAAAAAGCAGCATTCAATATTTTTCCTTTTTGGTTCATCTTAGAAAATAAAGGAAGCATTGCTATACTTGTTCCAAACGATAAAATGATTCCCATCACTGAATATTTATCAATCTGAAGAATCTGTCCAACTTTTTCAATTTGTCTAGAGAACTTTCTTAAAACAATTTCACAAAGCACTAAAGACCCACTTACAATAATACTCATCTGAAATACAATACGTAATGCTTCATCAATTAAAGTCATATTCGTAAAATTCATATGGAAGAAAAATGTCATACAGACAAGAAAAAAGAAAATATATCCTGCTATTTGAACAATTCTCGAAAAAACTGTTAACACAACAATCAATGTATGAAAAGATAGAAAAAACAATCCAATCAGAATTACACAAATACAGATAACTGGCAAGAATGAAATCATAAAATGATTAATCTGTAATAAAAAACCACACACAATCAATACAGGAAGCAATCCAAAAATACCATAGATAACACCTTTTAAATAGTGCGTCAGATCTTCTTTATTTAACTCATTCAAAAAGATTGGCAGTTGAAAACTAATCAGACATCCTAACGTAGACGTTAATAAAACACCACAAAAAATCAAAATATCATTCGAATGTGACATGGATTCAACAATAGAATATCCACCAAGATCCGGTGCCAGCAAACTAGAAATAATCATTTCTTTGTTCTCAAATAAACTTGCATGTCCATTCAAAAATGCGATAGCGATACAATAGAAGCCACCAACACTTAACATAAAGTCGCCCATCGTAAGCATTCCCTTATCAAAAGAAGAAGCAAGACCAAGTCTATTTTTCAATATCTTGTCAAATAAGCCTACAGCAGCAAAGCATAATAAAATAAAAACAATTGGATTCATGCATATATCTTATGCTAAGAATGAAAGAATGTTAAAGAAAAAAAGGATTCAGCCCAGTTATTTGAATCCTTTCTTACTATTCAATACTTTCAAGAATTAACCTAAAGGCAATACTTCTACAACATGGCAAATTGTGGAACCTTCTCTAATTGCATTGTCATTTGCCTTGTTTAATGCTTCAATAATTTTTTCATCTTCTACGATTTCAAACTTGATACGTGCACCAACGTTACGTTTCATCTTATCTTCAGCAGTTGGATCATACTGATATAAAGCTAATACACCTGTTTTATTTTGTTCGAGATTTAACTTTGTCTGGTTATCAGATAAACCAAATACAAAATATCTTTCTCCATCCAATTCCATTGGTAATCCTGGCATAAATACAGCCAGGTTTGGAGAACCATCTGGATTTACAGTTGCAATTGTTGGAGCAGCCTGATAGTTAGCCATTACATTCCATAATGCATCATCCGTTAAAGCACTGTCCTTATAGAAATACTTTCCTTCAGAAGCACCTGTAAATGTATCTGCAACAGTTGTATCATTTGATACGCTTGTCTTAGATGACTCTTTCACAGAAGCGTTATTAGCGCATCCAACTAATGCAATACTGCATAACAAAATACTTAATTTCTTCATTAACACCACTCTTTCAGTAACGAAAGCCCTTTCATGTCAAGTATACATGAACCTATCATTTTTGTATATGTAAGTGATGTTTTTCTATGTTTTCTCTACTATGCAAAAGCACAAGAATGCATATTGCAATAGCATTGAAAATATGTCCTCTTTAGAAAAAAGTAACAGTTCAACAATATATGATACTGCCTTAGAAATAAAGTAAGCGTCAAATAAATACCGTCTAGATAAGAGAAAACAGGATATGTACTATAGAAGTGTTCCTAATGAACAAATAGTA
>QQXM01000009.1 GCA_014610835.1 Erysipelotrichaceae bacterium 7770_A6 | reverse complement strand
CTCATTGATAGCAAAACAAACCAGAAGCTAGCAGATGGTGACTTAGTATTCAATGCAGCAGGTGATCAGACATATGACATTACACCAGTTCTTAAGCATTATGGTGTAAAGTTAGCTGACTTAGACGCTTATAAGGGTGTTGATGCAGCAAACTTCCCATTTACAGTAAATGAAGATGGTGCTGCTAATGTTAAGGACATTTATGTGACAGCAGATACACAGTACACAACAACATTAAGTGTTACATTCATTACAAGTGATGACACTGTTGTTGGCGAAAAGACATTTGAAAAGACAACTGATAATGATGCTGATGTAGTATTTGGCTTAGGTACAGATATTACTTTACCAGAGGGTTATCATTGGGTAGATTATAATGATCAAATTAAAGATGTAACACTTCCAGCTGGTTCAACTGGTGGACATTATATGTATGTTTCAGCAAATGATGAAGAAGTAAAGACATATAGTTATAAGATCAACCTCATTGACAATGAAACAAATCAGAAGTTAGCAGATGGAGAATTAGTATTCGACGCTGCAGGCGATCAGACATATGACATTACACCAATTCTTAATCACTATGGTGTAGAATTAGCAGATATTGACGGCTATAATGGTGTTGATGCAGCAAACTTCCCATTCACAGTAAATGAAGATGGTGCAGCAAACGTCAAGGATATTTACGTTTCAACAAAGAATGAAGAAGTAAAGACATATAGTTACAAGATCAACCTCATTGACAATGAAACAAATCAGAAGTTAGCAGATGGAGAATTAGTATTCAACGCTGCAGGTGATCAGACATATGACATTACACCAATTCTTAAGCACTACGGTGTAAAGCTCGCTGATTTAGATGCATATAAAGATGTTGATGCAGCAAACTTCCCATTCACAGTAAATGAAGATGGTGTAGCAAACGTTAAGGATATTTATGTTGAACAGGATGACGTTGCACCTACACCTACAGAAGATCCAAAGAAGGATGATACAAAGAAAGATGATCCAAAGAAGGAAGAAACAAAGAAGGATGATCCAAAGAAGGAAGAAACAAAGAAACCTTCTAAGACAGCTGATACAGCTGATACATCTGATGTAGCTGCGTATGCTATTCCATTAGTAATGAGTATGGTTGCTATTAGTGCAATTGTTGTTGGTAAGAAAAAATTATCTTAATTATATTGATGCATAGTCTTTCCTTTCTTATCATTTAATGATACAGATTGTGCAAAGTGAAATGTCGAAGGGAAACCTTCGACATTTTTTCTAGGAAGAGTGAGTATATGAAAAAAAGGAAAATAAAAAAAGGTAACTTGTTGTTTTTGTCAGGATGCATCTTACTCTTTGCTTCTGTTGTGGTATTTGTTGTAATGTTTTTAGGAAATCAGAAACCTTCTGCAACATCAAAGTCAGAAAAAAAGATAACTAATTATACTGTATTTCAAGATGTTGTAGTGTCAGATCAAGATATTGATACATCTTATAATGATAAACTTACAAATGGTATTAAAAATTGGGTTAATTCAACATTAGCAATGGATAATACATATTCATCTGAGAGCAAAACAAAATTGTTGCGAAAATTTTACACATCAATTGAACAAGACGAGCAAAGAAATATTATGAATAATTCATTAACGGATTTTTATTCTGCAAAGTCAATTACAACACAGAATATTGATATATCTATAAGTGAAGCTAAAGAAGCACAATTAAATGACAAAACTATTGGCCAGGTGAAGTGTGTTGCTACAATTAGTGGGGTTAGAGACGGTTCTGAATTCCAAAGTAAATATAATATGACTTTATTTCTTTCATTTGATACAGATCCAGTTGGAATATATGCTGTGAAAGATATAGTTCAAGAGTTTTAAAAAAAATTATGATGTAAAGTGACATTATGTGTGTTTTTTAAGGAAATATGCATAAAACCACATGTGGTAAAAAAGGCATGTATAAAGGTTGCGGTATGTGATCGAGTACATGCTTTTATTTTGGCTAAAAAACTATATTATTATTGCAAAGATTCCGAACTAGAAGTTGACTTTGTAATTCGCTATAAAGGGGAATGTACACTTGTTGAAGTGAAGGCTACAACAGGAAATACAAAGAGCACAAAAACAATATTGAAACATCCTGAGAAATATCATGTGAATCGGGCAATCAAGTTAGGTGATTACAATGTTGGAAGAAACGAGCAAATATTAACACTTCTAACATATATAGCATTTTTACTGATGAATGTGTAAGTAAAGTTGTTATAATAGAAAGCAGAAAGAGAGAAAAACATATTATGGGATTTAGTAAAGATTTTTTATGGGGTGGTGCTACGGCAGCCAACCAGTACGAAGGTGGCGTATTTGAAGGTGGTGCAGGTCTTGCAACTGCAGACGTTATGACAAATGGTTCTCATACAGTTCGCCGTCAGGTAACATGGAAAAAGGAAGATGGAACAACAGGTTCTACACCTTTATGCTTTGGTTCTGAAGAAAGACATTTACCAGAAGGTGCAATTCCTTGTCTGTTAGATGATGACAAGTATTATTATCCTTCTCATATTGCTTCTGATTTTTATCATCATTACAAAGAAGATATCAAACTATGTGCAGAAGAAGGATTTAAGTGTTTTAGACTTTCTATTAAATGGTCTCGTATTTTCCCTAATGGAGATGATGCAAATGTAAATGAAGAAGGCGTTGCTTTCTATAAGAGTGTCATGGAAGAATGCAAGAAGTATGGTATTGAACCTCTTGTTACATTGTCTCACTATGAAACTCCATTATCATTGGCACAGAGATTTAATGGATGGAATGATCGTAAACTTGTGGATATGTTTGTTCGTTATGCTGAAACTTGTTTTGATCGTTTTGAAGGCTTGTGTAAGTATTATTTAACATTTAATGAAATTAACTGTATTGAAGCTGCACCTTATGTAACTGCTGGCTTGATTCATGCGGATGAACAGAATATTGCTAATGCAACGTTCCATCAGTTTTTAGCAAGTGCGAAAACAGTGATTGCGGCACATCAGTCTCATCCGGAAATTCGTGTTGGTATGATGCTTGCTTTTGGTCCTGTATATGGCTATACATGTGATCCATATGACCAGTTATTAGCAAAACAGCAGGAAGATAGAACATTGTTCTATTCTGATGTGCAGATGACAGGTGTATATCCTACCTATAAGCTAAAGGAATATGAAAGAAAGAATATTACAATTCCTTATGAAGATGGTGATGCTGCTTTATTGAAGGCTGGTGTTTGTGATTTCTTGAGTTTCTCATGTTATGGTTCTCATGTGTTAACAACACATGTTGATGAAGATATGAAAAAGGGTGAAGGAAATGGTGCAATGCAAAGAACAGTTGCCAATCCTTATCTCAAAACAAATGCATGGGGATGGGCTACAGATCCACAGTGCTTAAGAATTGTATTGAATACATTCTATAATAGATATCATTGTGATTTGTTCTGTGTTGAAAATGGTATCGGATGGAATGATAAATTTGAAGATAATACAGTACATGATGATTATCGTATTGATTATATGAGAGCGAATATTCAGTCTATGAAGGATGCGGTTGATATTGATGGTATTCCTTTAATGGGTTATCTGTATTGGGGATGCGTTGACATGGTTAGTAATGGTGAAGGTGAGATGGCTAAGAGATATGGTCAGATTTACGTTGATGCCGATAACTATGGACAGGGCACAATGGAAAGAAAGTGCAAGGATTCTTACTACTGGTATCAAAAGTGTATCAAGAGTAATGGAGAAGATTTGAAGTAATGAAAGAAAGAGATATTGTATGAGTGATTCGCTCATCAATATCTCTTTTTCTTCTAGATAGTAAGCCTTCCTTCTGCTAGATCTTTTGAAAGAAAAGGCAAAAAATATAGTGGAATTGTTAATAATCTTTGCTCGGAATTATATCCGTAGTTGTTTTTGGAAATTTTAATAGCATATTCAAATTTATTTTGGTTAGAAAACTTCTCAAGAGAATTCAATGTTCCTCTTCCTTTTTTTACATCTATTGGATATAGTTTGTTATTGGATTCGATGATGAATTCAAATTCAGCTGAGGATTTTCCTTTCCAATAAAATAGGGGATTTCCTTTAGCAATGAGTTCATCGGCTACATAGTTTTCAAAGAATATTCCTGATAATGTGTTTTCTCTATCACTGGAAACAAAAGATTCTGCATTGATGCCGCTTTGATAAGAAAACATACCAATGTCTGCAAGAAATAGTCTGAAATTACTTTCACTATCTGGCATTAATGGAGTTGTGACATGTTCTTTTAATTGAAATGATTGATGAATAATATGAGACATTGTGAGCCATTGTATTGAAGTTGCAAAGTCTCTCGTTTTCTTTTTTTCTTCAATCAGCCCAGGAGAAAAATTTTTCGATTCTTTATTAAGTTCTTTAAAAATGTTTTGGAAAAGCAAGCGAGAACGAAGAATAGATTCTTGGCTGGCTTGATATAATTCCATATCAGATAAATAGTTATCATATAGTGATTTGAGGATATTTCGACATTGTAAAAGTGAAGCATTATTTACATATGCATCTACAGCTTCAGGCATTCCACCAATCAGAAGATATTTATAGATTTGTTCCATTGCGAGATTATGAATCTGTGAAGAAAGAGGTTTTTTTTCAGCGTATGCATTCTGTAATGTCGTGTATAGAATTTTGTTGCTGTTGAGCAAGAACTCATCGAATGACATAGGATACAGAGTTAATTGATCGATTTTTCCGACAGGAAAAAGAAATTGGCTGTTAGATCCTTTTTTGCGAATTTCTCTTTGCAGTTTGATTCGAACCATTGATCCAGTTGAAATAACAGGAATATCTCTATAATCTTGGCAAAAATATTTTAGAGCAGAAATAATGTTTGGACATTCTTGTATTTCGTCAAAAATTAAAAGAGTATTTTTGTTGATTTCTTTGTTGAAACGCAAAGAAATATATTCAATTATTTTTTGAGGGTTCGCAGTTTGAAAACAAAATTCACGGATTTCATCTTCGATTTTAAAATCTATATAGATAAATTTGTTTTTATAAAATGTTTTTGCGAAAAGCTCTTTTATCAAATAGGATTTTCCTGTTTGACGTGCACCCCACACAATGAGAGGTTTTCTATTTACACTTTTATTCCAGCGAATTAAATCGTCTAATGCTAATCTCTCCATGTTTGCCTCCGTTCTATGATTGTATTTTACCATGATTTACACCTTTTATACCTTTTTTGGAGTGTTAATTGCACCTTTTGGCGCTTTTTTTGGATGATGATTTGCACCTTTAAGCGTGTTTTTGAACACATAATTTGCACCTTTTAGTACTTTTTTTAGAGAGTAACTTGCACCTTTGCACGAATTATAGATATGAGAAATTGATTATGCTTGAAGAAATATGAACGAAATGACAATATAGTAGTAGAAGTTTATACAAGGAGACAAATTATAATGACACAATTTTTCTGGGGCAATAGTTCTAGCAGCATGCAGACGGAAGGTGGATGGAATGAAGGTGGGAAATCTTTATCTGTCTATGACATTGTAGAACCTGCAGAACATCGCAGTGACTGGCATTTTGCAAATGATAATTATCATTCTTTTGATGAAGATCTGGATTTAATGAAAGATCTTGGTATGAATATGTATCGTTTCCAGGTTTCATGGAGTAGATGTGTGAAGGATGGTGATGGGAAGTTCAATGAAGAAGGATTGGCTTTCTATGATCGTTTGATTGATGGATTACTGGAAAGAAACATTACACCAATGATTTGTATGTATCACTTTGATATGCCTTTGCATCTTGCAAGAGAATATAATGGATTTTTGAGTAAAGACGTAACGGATGCATTTATTCGTTTTGGTAAAAAAATCATTGATCGTTATAGTGATCGTGTGAAGTACTGGATTACATTTAATGAACAGAATTTATATCACAATCCATATGCATATAAGATTGCGGGCAGTGAGAATTGTGAAAAAAATACAAATACGTTGTATCAAATTTTTCATAATGTAATGTATGCGCATTGTGCGATTTGTGATTATCTGCATGAGAATAGTGATGCAAAGATTGGGGGTATGCTTGCATATAGTGAAGTGTATCCTGCGACATGTAAACCTTTGGATATTCTGTGTGCGAGAAAACATGATGAGTTTATGAATCTGACGTTGCTGGATGCTTTTTCACATGGTCATTATTCTGAAGAAATGATGCATTATGTTGAAACACATCGCATTGATATGAAGGCAACAGAGGAAGAATTAGAAGTGATTCGTCATCATAAAGAAGACTATATTTGCTTCTCTTATTATTGTTCAACAACTGTTAATTCAGATAAGATTCCTGAAGGAACGGTACCAAATGAATATTTGATGTATGGTGGACAGGATAATCCGTATCTAGAAACGACAGAGTGGAACTGGCAGATTGATCCATTAGGTTTTAGAGATGTAATAAATAAGATATATAAAAGAACTGGATTGCCTGTATTCCCAATTGAAAATGGTATTGGTGTTCAGGAAGAATGGGATGGCGAGCATGAAATCCAGGATGATTATCGTATTGCTTATCATAGAGAACATATTAAAGAAATGTTTAATGCGATGCATGAAGATGGTATTCCAGTGCTTGGCTATCTTGGATGGGGATTGATTGATATTCTTTCTTCTCAAGGGGATATGAGAAAGAGATATGGTGTTGTGTATGTGAATCGTACGAATCATGATCTAAGAGATATGAAGCGTGTTCCAAAGAAGAGTTATCATTGGTTGAAAAAAGTTATCGAGAGTGATGGAGAAGAAATGTAAATACCATTGATAGTGTTGTAGGAAGAAATGATATGCATAATGAGGATGAATATAGACAATTAGAGGCTGAAAATAAAAGGCTTAAGCAATTGTTGAAAGAAAATGGAATATTCTATCTTGAAGATGGAAAAGAGTTGTCTTCAAATGAAAAGCTAGAAGTATTTAAAAGTTATTTCCGAGGAAATGACAATGTTTTTGCGTACCGTTTCTGGAATAAAAATCAGAATAAATATGGCTGGGCACCATCCTGTAAAAATAATTTAAAAGAATGTTGTCCACATAAACATCGAATGAAGCAAAAATGTATAGAATGTCAATATTTTGAGAGAAAACCATTAACTACAGCTGTATTGTCAAAACATTTAAAAGATGCTGAGTTTTTAGGAATAGGGTTATATCCGTTGCAAAATAACAGTACTTGTTATTTTATGGCGATTGACTTTGATGAGGATGATTGGTTTGAAGCAATGTTATGTGTCTATAGGGTTGCTAGAGAACTTGAATTAGAATGCGTCATGGAAAAGAGTGCAAGCGGGCAAGGTGGTCATCTTTGGTTTTTCTTTTCTACTGCGATACATGCATATAAGGTAAAAAAATTAGCAAATAGATTGCTGGAAAAAGCAATGAATCGTAATAAAAATATTTCGTTTAAAAGTTTTGATCGTATTTTTCCAAATCAAGACTATGTAAGTGAAAAGGGATTAGGAAATTTGATTGCGGCTCCATTTTGGAAGCATGCATTGCTTGGTAAACAAAGATCAACATGTTTTATTGATACGGATGGAAAATTTATAAAGCATCCAATGGAATATTTAGCACAAATCAGAAAAATTACACAAGAAGAGATTGAAGTATTAACACAATATGAAGAAGACTATTTCTTTGAAAATGATCAATTATCATTGTCTCTGGATACGGATTTTAAATATTCTGGGAAAATTGAATGTATTGAGGAATCAATGTTAAGAATATCAAAGCATGGATTAAATGCGGCAACATTGAATCTGTTAAAACGTTCAGCGTCCATAATCAATCCTGATTATAAAAATAAAGTACAGATGAAATTGCCGATTTATAATACTCCAAGGATTAAATGCTGGTATGAGGAAACAGATCAATATTTATATATTCCTAGAGGAAGATTTGAGTTTTTGAAAGAAAGAATGTCAGGAACGCAATGGATATATGAAAATCATTGTATACAAGGAAAAGAAATTGAAGTTGCGTTTAAAGGAAATATTCGTGAAGATCAATCATTAGCAATTTCTAAATTGATGAAATATGATTTGGGAATTTTAAAGGCAGAGCCTGGCTGGGGAAAAACGATTGCGACGATTTATTTGATTGCACAATTAAAAGTGAGTACTTTGATTATTGTGAATCGTGTGGTTTTGCAAAAGCAATGGGTGAATCAAATAAAAGAATTTCTTCAATATGAAGGATGTGATAAGAAAAAGAATACTTATATTGGAAGAATTGATGGAAATAATAAAAAAGTATTTGGAAATATTGATGTTGCGGTAGATAAGTCATTAGCATCCATGGAAAATATTGATGAAATTCTTTCAAACTATGGAATGGTTGTAGTTGATGAATGTCATAACATTGGAAGTACAACGTATGACTTGATTTTAAAACGTGTGAAAGCAAAAAGAGTGTATGGTTTATCTGCTACCCCTGATAAACAAAAAGGTCTTTTCCCTGTTGTGCAAATGTATTGTGGACCAGTCAGAGTGAGCGAAAATAAAAAGTCAGTTAGTGCAATGCATAAGATATTAATTCCACGATATACAAATACAAGAATTCTTGAGAAAGATTATAATCCTACAGAGTTATTGCAGTATCTTTGCGAGAATCAAGCAAGAAACTATATGATTTTTCAAGATGTTTTGAAAGAGTATAGAGAAAATAGTCAATGCATTGTTTTGTCAGAAAGAATTGAACATTTAGAAACATTGAAACAAATGTTGGAACAATCTGTTGAGAATGTATTTATTATCCATGGTAAGACAAAGATTAAGGATAGAAATGAAACTTTACAGAAATTAAAGGACTTATCTGAAAAACCATTTGTTTTATTGGCAATCAGCAAAGGAATTGGAGAAGGATTTGATCTTCCGGCATTGCGTACTTTGTTTATCACTGCACCTTTTTCTGCAGATTATCGAGTCATTCAATATACAGGTCGAATTGAAAGAAAATTTGAAAATAAAGATACAATTAAAGTGTATGACTATGTGGATCCTGAAATACGAATGGCTAAAAGTATGTATGAAAAGCGATTAAAGACATACATGAGTAGAGGGTACTTTATTCAAGAAGAAACAAGTGATAATGATGTTGAAAAAATGTTGTTTGATTATGAATCGTTTAAAAAACAAGTTGTTGATGATATGAAAACAGCCAAAAAAGAAATTACGTTCTTTTCTGCAACAAATGATTTTGAATCGTTTTATCAGTTCTATGATTTATTGTCAAAGCTTCATTGGAATGGTATTCGAATACATTTTGTTGTAAATGACAAAACAAATCCTCAAATTATTAAATACATGACCGGATTGGGTGGAAATGTGATTTACAGCGAACATACGATGCATTTGATTGTCATTGACAAGGAAATCGTTTGGAATTGTCCAAGTGATCTATTTGAAAGTAGTAATTTTGAAGATGGATATTTGAGATATGAGAGTATTCAATTGGCAAGTGAAGCATTAAGTAGTATGGATGATAAAGATGAAATTAACGAAGGGTTATTTGCACTTTAGTAAATTTACTGCGTCATGAAAAAATAATTTTGATATACTAAAAAGTGCGTTATTTAACGTACTTTTTAAGTGCATATAAATTATTTAGGGGAAATGAAATGAAAACAAAAAGATGTATTAAGGGATTATTGTCGTTTTTGATTCTTACTTCAAGTGTAATTAATGTAAAAGCGGAAAGTAACGTGAATTCTGTGTCTGTGCATGCATGTGATATTCATGGAAATGTATCTGAAGCATCTTATACTGTGAATATTAGTGCTGCACCTACGGAACAGACAACAGATACATTGTTATATAGCTATAAGCCTGGTGATTTAGCTGGAATTGATGGTCCATCTAATTGGAATCAGATTGATCGAAGTGACTGGTATTATGCAGAATGTTCTTACTTGAGTGGGCAATATGCTACAGTGCAAGAAGCACTGCAAGATGTCGTTGATCATGAAACCGCAAATGGTAATACAGCGAATGTTGAAAACGAAGCACGTATATTCTGTGTGAAAGATGCAGAAGGAAATGTGTTATATTATCAGGCTGGATTTGAGGAATAGTGTATGAATGCATTAAAAACAACTTTGTGCTTTGGAGCGACGGTTTCAGTTTTATCTACAAGTACATTAACTACATATGCCAAGGAAATCACAAAAGAACTCAATCGTACAAATCAGAATACAGTTCATACAGTTTTAAATCAAAACAATTTATACAGATTAACAAATAATCAATATGAAACATATTCTGTAAAATCGTTTGATCTTATAAAAGCAAAAAATATTGTGGATGCAACTTCTAGTGAAAAATCATGGAAATTCATCAATGGAAGCTGGTATTATTCTGATGAAAATGGAAATCAGACAATTGGTTTAAATATCATTGATGGGCAGATTTATGATTTTAATGCATCTGGTGCAATGCTGACTGGCTGGCAGTATGTAGATGAGTGGTATTATTTCCAAGGAAATGGATCAGCAGTACGCAATGCATGGATTGGAAACTATTATCTTGGCAATGATGGCAAGATGCTTAGAAATCAATGGATTGGCGGCTACTACGTTGATGGTAATGGTGCGTGGGTGCCAGGTGCAAAAGAATGGAACTGGGTAAAGCAGGGAAATATCTGGAAATACCAGAGTTCTGTGACAGGTCAGTACCTTACAAATCAATGGAGTCTGATTGGTGGCAAGTGGTATCATTTTGATGTTCAGGGTAACATGCAGACTGGATTCTTTGATGTAGATGGCGCAACATATTATTGTGATAATTCTGGTGCGATGATATCGAATGGATGGATGGGTTCCAATTATTTCTATCCAGATGGCAGACTGGCACGTGATACGTGGATCAATGGGTATTATGTAAATGCAGATGGCATTTGGGTTCCGAATGCAACGGAGTGGCAATGGCGTCAAGATGGCAACCGCTGGATGTATAAAAATACTAAGAATAATGCATATGCGAAAAACTGCTGGATGGACGTGAGTGGCTCCTGGTATTATTTTGATCAAGATGGATATATGGTCACTAATACTAGAGTAGGAAACTATTTCTGTGGAAGTGATGGAAGAATGGCTACATCAAATGTAATTTATGGTGGATATTATTATCACATTAATAGCAATGGGGCCATTGTCAGCTGTTCGAGAAGCTTATATGGTGTTGATGTCAGTCAATGGAATGGGGATGTGAATTTATCACAATATCAGAATGGGTTTGTGATTATTCGTGCTGGATATGGTTGGTCTACAGATCAGGAAGATACATATTTTAGAAAGAATATAGCAAAGTGTAATGCCTATGGAATTCCGTATGGTGTGTATTGGTATTCTTATGCTACGGATGTAAATCTTGCAAAACAGGAAGCAAATACTTTTATACAAATTTTAAGAAATTCTGGTGCAAATCCTTCGCTTGGCGTATGGATGGATGTGGAAAGTGATCCATATAAAGAAGCAAGAATGACGTGGAATCATGCTTCCCTAGATCCAATTGTTAAGACATTTTGCGATACCATTCAATCGAGTGGATATAGAGCGGGTGTGTATGCAAACTATAACGATTTTGAAAACAATATATCCACTGGTTATCTAAAATGGGTTGCACATTGGGGAGAAACCAATGATGGAACTTTGCAGAAAGATTTATCGAATTATGGTGCAGCAATCCATCAATATACAAGTCGAGGAATCGATAAAAATATTATCTATGATATGGGGTATTTTGATTGATTAACTATTGTACAAAAAGATTGTTTATGCTATTCTATTTACGCACTTTCTTTATGCACGTATAGAGGCATAAGGCAGAAGGGAGAATGAACTATGAAACAAGGAATTCATCCAAATTATTACAAGACTAAGGTTGTATGTACATCATGTGGTGCAGAATTTGAAACAGGTTCTGTATTAAAGGAAATCAAGGTAGATACATGTTCTAACTGCCATCCTTTCTACACAGGTAGACAGAGATTCGCTGCAGCTGCAGGTCAGGTAGAAAAGTTCAATAAGAAATACGGACTTAAGTAAGAATGATGACTTGGGATTTTATCTCAAGTCTTTTCTTTTTGATTCATTAATTCTTAAGAAGAGTATTTAGAAGATATTGGTGTTGCCATGGTATAATTGCATGGAAATTGAGTTTTTTTACAAGCTAATGGAGGGTACAATTATGCCTGCAAAGAATTACAAATCATTAGAAGAGATTAAACAATATCTTTTAGAACAATCTAAGAAAGAAAATGAAATCAATGAAAAGGATGTCATTGATATAGCTACAAAAAATCATTTGAGTGAAGATGAGGAAGAAGATCTATTCAACTGGATTCAGGAAAATGATGAAATCTTAATGTCAGGTGAAGATGAAGAAGATGAGCTAGATGAAGACGATGAGGACGAAGATGAAGAAGATGAGGAAGACGATTCTGAAGATACTTCATCTCAAGTAGATCGTAAGAAATCATTTGATTCAATGAAAGCATATCTTCAGGAAATTGGAGCTGTTGATCGTTTGACACCAGAAGAAGAAATTGAAATTGGAAGAAGAGCTGCACAGGGTGATCCTGAAGCTAAGGAAATCATGATCAATGCGAATCTTAGATTAGTTGTTGCGATGGCTAGAAAGTTTTTGAATCGTGGATTGTCTTATCAGGATTTGATTCAGGAAGGAAATATCGGATTGATGAGAGCTGTAGAGAAGTTTGATCCAGATAAAGGATTTCGTTTTTCTACATATGCTACATGGTGGATTCGTCAGTCTTTAACGCGTGCTATTGCTGACCAGTCTAGAGATATTCGTATTCCAGTGCACACAACAGAACAAATCTATAAAATCAAAAAGATTCAACGTGAATTATTCCAGGAGTTCAATCGTGAACCAACACCAGAAGAAATCGCTGAAAAAATTCCTGGCATGGATGCAGCAAAAGTAATAGATTTATTGTCTGTATCACAGGATACAATTTCTTTAGAATCTCCTACAGGGGATGAAGAAGATAGTACTTTAGGTGATTTTATCAAGGATGATTCTATTAAAGGTCCGGAAGATGTATTTAAGAGTGAAGCTTTGAAAGATCAGATTGATAAAGTGTTGAAAGAATTACCTGAAAGAGAAGAAGCAATTGTTCGCATGCGTTTTGGATTAGATGGTACAGGAACAGTGAAAACTTTAGATGAAGTTGGTAAAATATATGGGATTACTAAGGAAAGAGTCCGTCAGATTGAGAATAAAGCGATGAGAAGATTGAAAATGATCATCAAGACAAAAGAAGAATATACGGACTTAGATGAGGAGTGAGGAATGGACGCAGTAAGGGAAAAACTAATTGAATTAGAGAAGCAATATAATGAAATCAGTGATCAGCTGATTAGTGATGAAGTCATTTCAAATCCTAGAAAGATTACAAAGCTTTCTAAGGAACAGGCACAGTTGAGTGGCTCTGTAGAAGCCTGGCATGAATTACAGGAATTGGATTCTAGAATCATGCAGGCAGAAGAAATGCTTACAGAAGAAGATCCTGAAATGAAGGAAATGGCACAGATTGAATTGGATGAATGTGTTCCTGAAAGAGAAGCACTTTTAGAAAAGATTCAAAAGATGTTGATTCCTAGAGACCCTGAAGATGGCAATGATGTCATTATGGAAATCAGAGGTGGTGCTGGAGGAGATGAAGGTAACATCTTTGCGGGTGACTTGTATCGTATGTATACAAGATATGCGGAAAGCCAGGGCTGGAAAGTACAGGTTATGGAAGCTTCTGTTTCTGAAGCTGGCGGATTTTCTCAGATTGTATTCTCTATCAAGGGTACAGATGTGTATAAGGCATTGAAATGGGAATCTGGTGTACATAGAGTACAGAGAGTTCCTAAGACAGAAACACAGGGTAGAATTCATACTTCTACTGCAACGGTTTTGTGTCAGCCTGAAATTGAAGAAGAAGATTTTGAACTGGATATGAATGATCTGACATTTGAAACGCATAGAGCGAGTGGTGCCGGTGGTCAGCATATCAATAAGACAGATAGTGCTGTTAGAATTGTGCATATTCCTACAGGTATTACTGTTAACTGTCAGGAAGGCAGATCTCAGATTGAAAATAGAGAAACTGCAATTCGTATCATTCGTGCTAGAGTATATGAAGAAATGCAGAAGGAAAAAGAAGAAGCTGCGGGCAAGGAAAGAAGAGCGAAAATCGGTACAGGTGATAGAAGTGAAAAGATCAGAACATACAACTATCCTCAGAACCGTGTAACTGATCATAGAATTCATTTTTCCGTAAACCATTTGGATCAGATCATGGAAGGCAAGCTGCAGGAAGTGATTGATGCTTTACAGGCAGAAGAAGAAAGAAGAAAGTTAGAGGTTTCTGAATGACAACTTTCTCTAGTATTGTTAGAAAATATGAAAAGCTTTGTGACAACAAGGATATTCCTTGTGAAACTGTGATGGCGTATTTAACAGAATTGTCGCAGAGAGAAAGATATGATTTATATCTGCATTATGAAGATGAAATGCCAGAAGCCTTGGAAAAGGAATTTGAAGCTGGTATGGATAGAATCTTGCATTATGAACCAATGGAACATGTTCTTGGATATTCCTGGTTTTATGGATATAAGATGATTGTGAATGAAGATGTATTGATTCCTCGTCCTGAAACGGAAGAATTATGTGCAAATATTCTTGCGAAAATGGATGAGTGGTTTGTGGATAATCAATCGATTGCATGTGCGGATGTTGGTACTGGAAGTGGTGCGATTGCGATTGTATTGGCTAAGGAAGAACCTAAAGTACATATGATGGCTACGGATATCAGTGAAGAAGCTGTTGTGACTGCTAGAAAGAATGCAGAGAACAATGAAGCTGATATTGAATTTGTGACTGGTGATATGTTGCAGCCTTTGATTGATAAAGGTATCAAGCTGGATGTATTGGTATCCAATCCTCCATATATTCCTCAGGAAGAAGTAATGGAAAAGAGTGTTGTTGATTTTGAACCTCATGTTGCTTTATTTGGTGGGGAAGATGGATTGAAGTTCTATCGTGAAATCTTTAAGAACTGTAAGAAAGTTTTGAAAGAAAAAGCGTTTATGGCTTTTGAAATGGGCTGGGATCAAAGAGAAAGAATGTCTAAGCTTGTTGAGGAAATGCTTCCTGGATGTGAGTATGAAATACTGAAAGACATGAATGGCAAGGATAGAATGTCGTTTGTGTATTTTAAATGAAGAATGATTCATAACTATAAATTAACTATGTAGCTATTGTTGTGAAAATGTAGTTATAAAATCGAAATATTTCATAAATTTGAAAGAAGAATTTAAAATGAAAGAAAAGATTAATAAATACAAAGATGTAATACCTTATTTATTCTTTGGTGTATGCACAACTTTGGTTAATATGCATGTTTACTGGACGTGTGCACATGTTTTCAATTTATCTGTACTGATATCGACTGTTATTAGTTGGGTTTTGTCAGTACTATTTGCTTATGTAACAAATAGAAAATATGTTTTTCATTCTGAAGTTACATCTACAAAAGGAATTATAAAAGAAATTAGCTCTTTCTTTTCGTGTAGAGTATTAACAGGTGTTGTTGATTTAGCATGTATGTTAATCTTTGTAGACATACTTAATGTGAATGATATGTTAATGAAAATTGTTGCAAATGTGATTGTCATTATATTAAATTATGTTGCAAGCAAGCTTTTAATTTTTAAGCACACAGTTATAGATTAGATAGACATTATTAATTATAATGAAAAGGTGCTTTGCAAAGATAAGTAAAATAAAGCGCTAAAATTATTTTTGATTTATAACAGTGATATGGGAGTATAAAATGAAAAAAATAACACTCGTTGTTCCATGTTTTAATGAGCAAGAAGCACTTCCAATTTTTTATCGTGAAGCAACATCTGTAATGAAAGAAATTGAGTATGAATATGAATTGTTGTTTATTAATGATGGATCTAAAGATAATACGTTAAAAATATTGAAAGAAATTGCTAATACTGATAAGAATGTACGTTATATTTCTTTCTCTAGAAATTTTGGAAAAGAAGCAGCAATGTATGCTGGTTTTTGTAATGCTGATGGTGATTATGTAACTGTGATGGATGCTGATATGCAAGATCCACCTTCACTCCTAATAGATATGTTGAAAATCATTGAGACAGGGGAATACGATAGCGTTGCAACACGACGAGTGAATCGTGATGGCGAACCTCCAATTAGATCTTGGTTTGCTAAACGTTTTTATTCATTAATTAACAAGATATCTGATGCAGATATTGTAGATGGTGCAAGAGATTTTCGCCTTATGAAGCGAGAAATGGTAAATGCGATTGTAGCAATGGGAGAGACTAATCGCTTTTCAAAAGGTATTTTTGGATGGATTGGTTTTCGCACTTATTGGCTACCTTATGAAAATACTGAACGAGTTGCAGGAACAACAAAATGGAATTTCTGGAGCTTGTTTAAGTATGCAATAGATGGAATCATTAATTTTTCAGAAGCTCCTTTAGATATTGCTTCTTGGTTTGGAATTGCAATGACATTTTTAGCCTTTATATTTTTGATTTTGATTATTGTAAGAAAATTATGTTTTGGAGATCCAGTAGCTGGTTGGGCTTCCACAATATGTGTGATTGTATTTATCGGTGGAATTCAGTTATTTTGTATGGGAGTGATGGGACAATATATTGCTAAAAATTACTCTGAAAGTAAGCATAGACCGCATTATATTGTTGCGGAGACTAATAAATTAAATGTTGAAGAAATTAATTGAAAAATTTTAAATGCAACAAATAAAAGTGTAGAAATGAGAATATAGTACGAGGAAAATATGATAAAAAAAATATTAGATGTAATTAAAGAAAATAAATTTATTTTTATTTGTTTTTTGACGTTTTTTGCTTTTGTTATGTTTCAACATAGTTTTTTATGGATGTATCATGATGATTATGGATACGCATCATTAAGTTATGCATACAATGTTCAATCCGTAGTTGGGCATTCATTTAATTTTAAGCAATTGATTGAATTCTTATACGGTCATTACATGACTTGGGGAGGAAGAATTTTATATTTAGGGATTGAATGTTTCGTTTTATCGAAAAGTTTAATTGCATTTAGAATTTTGCAGTCGATTGTTATAACATTTATTTTTTTCTACATTTATAAAATAATTATAAAATTTTCTGGTAATTCTAATAAAAAAACAATTGCAATTTTTGTTGCATTTTTATATGGATTGATCGAGGTGACTGTTTTACGATTTGGTTTATTTTGGGCATCTGCTTCTGTATTGTATGCATTTCCTATTTTACCGTTTATGATGTTTATATATTATTTTGATTTCAATAACAAAAATTTCATTAAAACATTATCATTTATGATTTTGATTTTCTGTTCAACATTTTCTCAAGAACAGATTGCAGTAGCTGCTATTTCGTACTTGACAATTATTTTAGGAACAAATATATACAAATTTAAAAAGATTACTTTCTCTAATATTCTGGTATTATTTTCTGCTTTAAGTGGTTTTTTGTTGCTTATGTTGTGTCCAGGATCTCAAATGAGAATGCAAAATGATACAAATAATGGATTTTACGAATTGTCGTTGCTTTCAAAATTGCGTATTTCTGTGCCTAATACAATAAATTGTTTGTTTTCTCCAATGTCGAAATTTTTTATTGCTACGTTCATGTTCTGTATTGTATATATATGTTATAAAAATTGCATTAATAAAAATAATAAATTTCTTTTTGTTGATGTTATATCATTTATTTCTGCAATGCTGATGTTAACGACGACAATTTTCACAAATAATGTTTATTTTTCATACTTTCTCGGTTTGTTCAATGGTAGCAAGATGATAAATATTTTATATATAATTTATGTTTTACAATTGTGCTTAGTATTATATTCTTTGATTATTTTTTCTGTAAAAGAAGGTGAAATTCAGTTATGTGGATTATCTGTTGGTGCTGTATTTTCACAAGCGGCAATGTTAATGTCTTCTTATTATCCTTTACGCTCAGCTTTGGTGTTTGAACTATTATTCTTTCCTGTAATAGGGTATTGTTTAACAAAACTATTAAGGGTATTTTCGCTTCATAATATATTTATTAAAGTCCTACTCATTTCCTTTTGCTGTTTATCTTTTGCTAATTATTCTTATATTACATATGGATATTATAAAAATTCTGCAGTTAATAAAAGAAATGATTTTATTTTGAAAGAAAAAAGTGAAGAAGTTCATGAGGGTAAAACTGTAGAAGAAATACAATTAAACAGGTTAAATGATTTAACATTTTCTGGTGAGCAACCATATGTGGATGGGCAGGAATATATTTTAAATTGGATTTATGAATATTATGATATACCTTATGACGTTAAAATAATTTATAAATAAATTTTTAAGTAAAAAACTAAAAGATTCATTTGTTTATTATTGGACAAAACATTGAAATAGAATATTATATAAAACGTTATTGTTAAGGGAGAGATAGAATGAAAAATGACTATGAAACAGATAAGACGATAGAAACACAATATCGCAAATCTAATAAAGAGTATATTGAACCATTTGAACAAAAAATTAATTTTGAAAATGCATATAAAGATAACCAATCATTAATAAAAAATTTAATTTATCAAAAAAGTGCTTTAATAGAGCAACAAATAATATTGCAGAAAGAAAATAATGATTTAAAAGAGAAAATAATTTCTTTGGATTCACAGAAAAGTAAGGAAATTGATAGTTTAAATAAGCAGTTAGCAGAAACTTCTAAAGCTTATAACGACATAAAAAATTCACATTTTTGGGGAATAACTTTACCATTTCAAAGATTGATTGATTTATTTCACAAAAAAAGAGAAACTAAAGAAGTATTGAACACTGCTGATGAAAACTCTAAAATAAAATTAGCAGAACTTTTAAAGAAAAAAAATAAAATAAATATTTTAGCAACAAAACATACAAATTATATTGCAAAATTATTAAAAAAAGATATTGAAAAACTTGGAATAGTAGCTTCAATAATTGAAAATGAACCAAAAGTATATGAAGATTGTTTATATATTGTAGTATGTCCACAAATGTTTAAAAAACTTCCTAATTATTATATTGCTTATCAGATGGAACAAACAGTATCATCACGTTGGTTTACAGAAGATTATGATAAAAAATTGGAGAATGCATATGCAATATTTGATTATTCAATAAATAATATTGAATATTTCAAAAAAAATAAAGATTATTCAAAAAATATCTATTATGTTCCAATAGATTCTTTTGATGGATTTGAGATAAAGAATGATTCATTCGAATATGATGTCGCTTTTTATGGTGATCCAAATTCACCGAGAAGAAATTTTTTGTTGCAAGCATTAAAGAAGAATTTTAAAGTTAAAATTATTTCAGAAGTATTTGGAGATGCACTGTATAAAGAACTGAGTAAAGCAAAAGTTATTGTGAATTTGCATTATTACAAAAATGCTTTGTTAGAGACGACTAGGTTATATGAAACTTTGTCATTAGGCAGGTCAATAATAGTATCAGAAAAAAGTAAAGATGTAGATGAAGATTCGAGAATCCAAGACAAAATTGATTTTGTTGATACAGGTGATGTTAATGAACTTGTAGAACATATTAAATTTTGGTTGGAAAACGAAGACGAGAGAACGAGAAAAGTGAAAGAAAATAATAAAAAATTGAATGATATTAATGCTTTTACATTTTTCTTTTATCGCTTTTTGTTAGCAGAGGATGTCATTTCTTTTGATAGTTTTTATGATTTAGCTGGATCATATATTTCATTTAAAAATGATAGAATTTGTTTATCTTTACCAGAAGATGTAGAAAGAAGAAAATCTTTTGACAAAGAAAATGAATATAACTTTGAATATTTTCCTGCATTAAGACATTCTGAAGGTTGGGTTGGCTGTGGTATGAGCTATAAATTCATTATGAAGAAAGCTAAAGAACAGCAATTTGATTCAGTTACAGTTTGTGAGGATGATGTTTTGTTCCCTGAAAATTTTAAAGAAAGATATAAAATATGTTTAGACTATCTTAAAAAAAATAAATCATGGAATGTTTTTCAAGGTTTGATGGCAGATTTGGATGTTGTAGAAATTAGCAATGTTGAAAAAAATAAAGAAAATATATTTGTTTCTTTAAATCGTATGATTAGTATGGTATTTAATACGTACAGAAAAGAAGTGTATGATTTGTTAATTGATTGGGATGAGACAAATAGGGATGTTCAAAATAATACAATAGATAGAGCATTAGAAAATCTAAATTTAAAAATTGTTACTGTAGTTCCTTTCTTGGTAGGGCATAAGGAAGAATTAACTTCATCTATTTGGAAGTTTAATAACAGTCAATATTCTCCTTTGATTTCAGAGAGTGAAAGTAGATTAAAATGTATTTCTGAGAAATATTTAATAAAGAAAGAAAAAGAATTGGAATGATGGTGTTCAATGTTGAAAAAAGAAAATCAAAAAGATTATGAAATTGATTTTCAAAGAAAAATAATAAATGATAAAGATTCTTATATTTTTTCATTGAGAAAACAAGTGGAAGATCTTTCGAAAAAACTTGAAGATAAAACAATTGAAAATCAACTGACTAAAAATGCTTATATGGAAATGAGCGAATCAAAGTTCTGGAAAATGACACTGCCATTACAGAACATGATGGATAAGATTCGCTCTTTTCGTCATGAAGAAGTGGTTGTTGATGAAAGGGTAGCTGTGGATAAGCATTTGATTGAAAAAGGTGATCATGTTTTGATTCTTTCTACGGAATCTGCATTGTTCTATTGCTTAAATATACAAAAACAATTGGAGCAATTTGGCGTGCAATGTGAAATCTTGAGGGAAGAACCTGTAGAGTATTTAGATGAATTGTATTTTGTTGTATGTAGTGATCAATGGAAACAGCTGCCAAAGAAATATATCGCAATACAAGTGGAAGATTTATGTACAAATATATCATTTTCTCAAAAGTATCTGGATCAGCTGCTTGGTGCAATTGCAATCTTTGATTGTTCTACAATGAATATTCAGTACTTTAAATCACATTCTTCTTATGGTAATCGTTTCTATTATGTTCCTGCTGATTATCAATTGCTGGACCATGAAGAAACAGATGAAGAGATGTTTGATGTTTTGTGTGTAGGATGTGAAACGAGCCCTAGATGTCAAGAATGGATCCAGGAAATATCAAAATACTGGAAAGTTTGTTTTGTAGATCCAGGTTTGATCAGTGATTCTGAATTTGTTAAAAAAGCGAAGCAGTCTAAAATTGTTTTGAATCTGCATGCTTTTGATGCATCGATATTAGAGACATCTCGTTTATATGAAATTCTTTCTTATGGCAATGCTATTTTGATTTCTGAAAGCAGTGTTGATTCATATGAAGAAGATCGTCTGAAAGACATTGTTACGTGGATAAAACCTTCTAACTATACAGATGCAATTTCTAAGATAACTTATTGGCTGGAAAATGATGATTTGAGAATGAAACAGGTTCATAAGAATTTTGAATTGTTAAAAGCAAAGAAAAATGATTTTGCATATTATTTTTATCGGTTTTTGTTAGCTTTTGACTGTATTTCTTTTGATGAATTCTATGAGTGTGCTGGAAATTATATTTCCTTTGGTGGTTCTCGTATTTGTTTGTCATTGCCTGAAGATGTTGAAAGAAGAAATACATTCTTGAAAGATAATCAATATGGGTTTGAATTGTTTGCTGGATTGCGTCATACAAGAGGGTGGACAGGTTGTGGCTTGAGCTACAAGTTCATTATGAAAAAGGCGAAGGAACAGGGATTTTCTGACATCTTGATTTGTGAAGATGATGTTTTATTTCCTGAAGATTTTGATATTAGATTTTCAAATCTAATGCAATATTTAGATACGCATAATGACTGGGATGTATTCCAAGGTGTGATTGCGGACGTTGGAAATGTTGAAATTCAAAATGTTGAAGAATGCAATGAGGAGACCATTGTGTATTTAAATCATATGGTCAGTATGGTTTTTAACTATTACAAGAGTCACATGTTTGATCGTGTCATTTCATGGGATGAAAAAGATGCAAATCAGTTAACAAATACAATTGATCGTGCGTTGGAATCAAAAGATTTGAAAGTTGTAACGACAGTTCCATTTCTTGTTGGACATAAAGAAGATTTGAAATCCACAATATGGGGATTTGAAAATACAGAATATACAGACTGGATTCATCGCAGCAGTGAGAAGCTGCAGAAGATGGTCAATGATTTTAAAGAAGGAGAAAAGCATGATTAATTATGCAATGGATGAAATACGATTTGAGAGTCTTGCATCATGTTTTCGTGTTTTTGCGAAGGGGTGGATTCTTTCAAAAGAATATGTTGTTTCTGTAAGATGCAATGGAAAAGAGATCCATCAATTTCGTGGAAATCAAAAACGGTATGATATCTGCATTGCGTATCATGTTGAAATTACAGAAGATGATTATGGATTTGAAGAATCGTTTGACATTCCTTCTAGTTGTGAATTGATTGAGTTTTATTATATTGCTGGTGGAAAAGAACAGCGTTTTTATTCCTTGGCACTTTCGCAGACGAAGCATCACCAGGAATCCATGCAGAATCTAATGGATTCGATTCATCGCTCTTTCGTGACAGAATGGGAAACGAATCATTTTAAATTGCCTGTTGGCAGATTGATCAAAGGATTCTTTAAATCTGTATTTGGGAAATCTCATGATCGTGTGTTTGATCCAAGTGATGTTGAACAATATCATGCATGGCTGAAACTACAAAAATATAAAAGAAGTTCTAAATTTAAAGATATTACAATGATTGATCTGAAAGATACAGAGTATCTGGATTTGGATCATATTCATACAAATTATGTATGTTTTGTTGGAAAAGAATGTCAGCTGTATAAAGAATTTTATGCATATGTGAGTGAATGTTTGAAATATGATGTTTTGTATTTTGATCATGATGAAATGCATGATGGTGTTCGCTGCTTTCCGCAATGTAAAACAGATGCTTCCTTTGATACACTGCAGTCCGTGAATTATATTGGGCATGTTTTTGTGGCAAAAAAAGAAATACTTAAAGAATTTGACAAGACAAAGATTGATTTGTATGCATATCTTTTAAAGCTGAGTGAGAAGAATGCTTGCTTTGGACATGTTTCTAAGATTTTATATGCAGATAATGAAAAGAATGAATGGAATTCTATAGATGCATGTGAATTAAAAGAACAGCCTCTTGTATCCATTGTGATTCCAACGAAAGATCATATTGATGATCTGGATACTTGTATTTCTTCTATTATTGATAAGTCTACATATCAGAATTATGAAATTATTGTGGTAAATAACAATAGTGAAAAAGAAGAAACATTTTCTTATTTTAAAAAGATTCAGAGTCAGAATATTAGAGTGATTGATTTAAACTGTGAGTTTAATTTCTCTTATTTAAATAATTACGCAGTGAAAAATGTTTGTCGTGGTGAATATATTTTGATGCTGAATAATGATACAGAAGTTGTAACCAATGACTGGCTTGAGAAAATGCTTCTGTATGCAATGAAAGATGGTGTAGGCAGTGTTGGTGCATTTTTGATGTTCCCGGATCATACGATTCAGCATGCGGGAATCATTATGGGAAAAGGCGGTGTTGCTGGACATGCGTATAGTGGCGTATCTGTAGATATTCCAGGCTATGGGTATGAGCTGAAGGTTCCATATGATGTCTGCTGTTGTACAGCTGCCTGTTTAATGACTTCTAAGAAGAAATACTTAGAAGTAGAGGGTTTAAATGAAGATTTAAAAGTGGCATTTAATGATGTTGATTTTGGATTGAAGTTATTAAAAGCGGGTTATAGAAATGTAATGATGCCTAGTGTGAAACTATATCATTATGAATCTAAATCTAGGGGAATGGATAAATCTGCAGAACAGTTGAAGAGATATTATGCAGAATGTGACTATATGAAAGAGCATTGGGATGCATATATTGAACATGATCCTTTCTATAATGACAATTACTCTAAAAACAGTGATTATCAACTGCAAGAGTAATGATTATTGTGTAAAATGATATGTAGGTGATGTATATGAGTAAAGTGAATATTTATGAGAAATTTTCTGATTCTAAAGTAACAGAGAATGTAAAAAAAGTAAGTGTAATTGTACCAAACTACAATTATGCTGCTTTTCTGAACGAAAGAATTGATTCGATTATTCATCAAACATATCCTGTATATGAATTGATTGTATTGGATGATTGTTCTTCAGATAACAGTATTGAAGTGATTCAGAAGAAATTATCTGAAATTGAAGGAATCAAGACGAAATTTATTCCAAATGAGAAGAATAGTGGACTGGTTTTTTCACAATGGCAGAAAGGCATCAAAGAAGTTACAGGTGATTATTTCTGGATTTGTGAAGCGGATGATAGTGCTGATCCACATTTTTTAGAAACTGTCATGAAAGGCTTTGATGATGAAGAGGTTGTGCTGTCCTATTCTGATTCAATGAGAATTGATGATCAGAATAATGTGATTCGTAAGAATTGTCAGGATCTGTATAACATGTTTGGTACAGATCATTGGAATCATAGTTTTGTGGTTGATGGAAAAGAAGAAGTAGTTCAATACTTGAGTGTTTTGAATACAATTTTGAACGTTTCTGGTGTTGTATGGAAAGTACAGAAAAATATCATTGATATTATTGAAGAAGCAAAGAATTATAAAGTAGCAGGTGACTGGTACATTTATGTGAAGCTGCTTGAAAATGGTAAGCTTGCTTTTACAAAAGATTGTTTGAATTATTATCGTAAGCATGAAGGCTCTGTAACAAGTTCTATCAAATGTGATATTGAATATGGTGAAATTGTTAAAATCCAGGAAATGGTTGCGAACCAGTACCATGTTGGAATGGAAATTTATAAATGGCAGAGATTGCGTAGAAGTTATATGGATCATGACGTATCAAAACAGGCGCATAAGAAAAGAATTGCCTGGATCATTCCTTTCCCTGGAAAGGGATCTGGTGGACATAGAACAATCATTCAAAATGTAAATGCATTGATTCGTCATGGATATGAATGTGATATTTATGCAGAAGCACCTGCAGAAGTGGATGATGATACTGTTGCGAAGCTGATTGATGAATACTATGAAACTTGTGCAGCAAAGGTGTATGCGAATTTTGGTCATAGAGAAAAATATGATTTGTTATTTGCGACTGGATGGCAGTCTTTGAACTATGTGAAGTGTATGGATGCGGATGTGAAAGGGTATTTCATTCAGGATTATGAACCTTGGTTCTTCCCAATGGGTGATGAATATCTTGTGATTGAGAATTCTTATCGTCTTGGCTATCAGCCAATTACAATTGGTAAATGGCTTGCTTCTAAGATGCAGAATGAATTCCATACAAAGGCACAGCACTTTGATTTCTGTGCTGACTTAAATGTGTATCACCCATTACAGAATATCAAAAAAGAAAATGCGATTTGTTATGTTCTGCAGCCAGAAAAACCTCGTAGAGGTACAACCATTGCATTGGAAGCATTGAAAGTTGTAAAAGAAAAAAGACCAGATGTAAAGATTTATCTGTATGGATCAGATGTTCAGGTAAATATTCCATTTGAAGCGGAAGAGTTACATATTATTAATGTTCAGAAATGTAATGAATTATACAATACCTGTAAACTTGGCTTATGTTTGAGTGCATCTAATCCATCTAGAATTCCATTTGAAATGATGGCAGCAGGCTTGCCTGTTGTTGAACTGTATCGTGAGAACAATTTATATGATCTTCCTGATGAAGGTGTCGTGCTTGCGGAATCTAGCTCTGCGGGAATTGCAGATACAATCTTGAAACTGCTGGATGATGAAGAGCGTTTAGAAAAGATGTCAGCGTTTGGACCATCATATATGAAAGACTATCCTTTGGAAAAAGGATTTGAACAGTTTGTAGAAGCTGTGGATAAATTGATGAATGGTCAGGAGATTTCTTTACAGAAACTGGAAAGAACGTATAAAAAGGAAAGCAATATTCCTTCAGATGAATTTGTTAGTGAATGCAATCGTATTCTTAAACCTGAATTACCAGTTGCACCAGCACCATCTTTTACAAGAAGAGTAAAAAACAAATCTATTAGAATTCTAAAAAAGGTATATCACACGATTCGAAAAGATTAAGATTATTGATTGTGATATAATATACCGCGAACTTGAAAGAGGTAGATAATGAATAAAAAAGAGAAGCTGCCATTATGGCTGAAAGTTTTATTAATATATGTATGTATTGCAGGATATTGTCTTGTATGTTTTCTCGTTGGTGGTAGAGATATTTATTTAAAACGTGTCCATACTGGCGATGTGAATGAAATTGATAATATCGGTGAAATTGTTGATGGTGATGTTGTTGAACAGACTTTGGTTAGTAATGCTTCTGAAATATTATCATTAGAATTGAAAGTTGGTACATATGATAGAGTCAATGATTGTGATTTAGATATTTCTTTATTGGAAAATGATAAGGTATTAGCGTCTAAAACAGTTGACTGTAAAGATTTATCTAATGGAGATAATACAATTACATTTGATGAACCTGTAAATGTGGATGTAAACCAGCCATATACATTAAGAATTACTTCACATGGTGCGAAGAGTGGAAATGCGGTGACAGTATATTATGGTGTTTCTAATTCTGAGTGTACTTATCTTGAAGCAAAGAATATTGAACTTAAAGAAAGACAGCTTCTTTGTACAGTGAATGGAAAAGTAAATGAACCATTAGGACTGATTTTAACAATTGGTGTCATTGCATTCTTAGTTATTTTAGGTGTGTATTGTATTCATTTATTTGTTGCAGAGAAAAAGGGAAAACATACAGTTGGTATGGCAATCATGGATGCATATCATCAATATTCCTTTTTGATGCATCAATTAGTGAGTCGAGAATTTAAAGTGCGTTATAAGAGAAGTGCACTTGGTATTCTTTGGAGTTTTGTGAATCCATTGCTTACAATGATTGTACAGTTCTTTGTATTTACACTTGTATTTAAATCAGCAATTCCAAACTATATTGTATATTTGATTATTGGTATTACATTCTTTAACTTCTATTCAGAAGCAACAAATGGTGGTTCTTTATCTATCATCACAAATGCTTCTTTGATCAAGAAAGTATATGTTCCAAAATATATTTATCCTTTATCGCAGGTATTTTCTGCTTCAATCAACTTTGGCATTTCTTTGATTTTAATGTTTGGTGTTGCACTTGTGAATGGACTGATGCCTAATATTTATTTTTTGTTGATTCCATTTGCGATGCTTAGTATTTTTATTCTGAATACTGGTGTGGCATTATTGTTGGCAACAGGAATGACATTCTTTAGAGATGTGCAGTTTATTTACAACGTATTTATGACAGCTTTGACATATGCAACGCCAATGTTCTGGGATATGTCAATGATTCCAGATAAATATAACTGGATCTTTAAAATCAATCCTCTTGCAGATATCATTATTTTTGTTAGAAATATTGTGTTGAATAACATGTATCCTGGTACAGATCTTGTTGTTCTGATGATTGTATTCCCTATATTCTTCTTGATGATTGGTATCCATGTATTCCGTAAGAATCAAGATAAGTTTATTCTATATATTTAGAGGTGGTTATGAAGCAGACAATGGTTCAAGTGAATAATGTAACTGTAAGATATAAAATTGCGAATGATAGAGTATCAAGCTTAAAAGAATACATTATTAAAAAGATTGGAAAAAAAATTACAGAAAAAGAATTCTTAGCTCTGGATGATGTTAGTTTTACAGTTGAAAAAGGTGATGTCGTAGGAATTGTCGGTGCGAATGGTGCTGGTAAGTCTACGTTGTTAAAAGTTGTATCTGGAATTCAAAAACCTGCAAGTGGCAATGTTGTATTAGGTGGAAGAGTTGTACCTATGCTTGAGCTTGGCGCGGGGTTTGATATTGAATTATCTGGGAAAGAAAATATTTATCTGAATGGCGCTGTATTAGGCTATTCGAAAGAATTTCTGGATGAAAAATATGATGAAATTTTAGCTTTCTCTGAACTTGGCGATTTCATTAATATGCCTGTAAGAAACTATTCTTCTGGAATGGTTGCTAGACTTGCTTTCTCAATTGCCTCTATGATCAATCCTGAAATATTGATTGTTGATGAAGTTTTGAGTGTTGGTGATGAGAATTTCCAGAAGAAGAGTAGAGATCGTATGGTTGAGTTGATGAGTGGTGGTTCTACTGTTTTATTTGTTTCTCACAATGTTGCACAAATTAAAGAAATCTGTAATAAGGCAGTCTGGTTAAGACATGGAAAAGTTGTCATGACTGGTGAAGCAAATAAAGTTTGTGATTTATATGAAGAAAGTTTAATGAGAGGCGAATGTTAAAGAATAGCGGAATAAAAAAAGAAGCAGGATTGTGTATTTCATTTTTGTTTCTTGCTTTATTGATTACATTTTCATCTTTTATTAAGTTCACAATGAAGATCGTATCTTTGAGTGAACTTCTTTTACTATTTATATTTGTTAAGAATATGATGCAGTATGGATGGAAAGATAGTATTAGACAATCTCTTTGTTCACCTAAAAGAAAACTTTTTGTTTTATTTCTGTTTTTTATTTTTGTTTTATCTATTGCTTTATTGAAAGTGAAATTTGGTACATATTACCAAATGATTTTGTTGTTTTCGTGTGTTTCATTCATTGTCTTTTCTGGGATGTTTTTGACTTTTCTGAATGTAGTAGTTTGGAAAAAAGAGCTTGAAAAAATTATGTTCTCTATTATGTTTGCGGTTGGAATGGCCTTTATGATTGTCATTCCAGTAGGAATTGTTCCAGATGAAGGAATGCACTCATTCACTGCGTATCGAATATCTAATCAATTTTTAGGTGTAAAAAACGAAGAAAATATGATTACAATGAGAGAATCAGACGGAACTCGATTCTTAGTTTCTGAAGCAGGAACGTATAATAATGAAAACTATAATCAGTATTTTGTTGATATGAATGAGTGTGAAGTAAATCCACAATTAAATAGCTTTACATTACCATATGTTGTTGGAACTGATTTTCTATATGTTCTGCCAGCAATAGGAATTGCAATTGGAAGATTGTTATCATTTAATGCATATCAAATGTATTTCCTGGGTAGAATTCTTGATTTTGCTTTATATATTTTTGGAATGTATTTCATCATAAAAAGAACTTCTACAAAAAAGTCTTTATTTTTGTTAATGGGATTGTTGCCTGTATTTATGCAGCAAGGAATATCAATTTCGTATGATGTACCTATTAATTTGATGCTTTTATATGTGATTTCAATTTCAATGAGATTGTTTTCGAATCAAGAGAATTCTATAAATAAACTTGAAATTGCAATAGCTGTTATTAGTTGTATTGCGCTATGTGAAGTTAAAAGTCATGCGTATATTCTTGTTGGATTATTGCCATTACTTTGTCTGTTGGTAAAGAAAATCAATTTTTCTAAGAAGAAAAAAATGATTTTAACAATGATGACAATAGGTGTATGTGTATGTTTTGCTTGTGCATTTGTTGGTGCAAGATTTTTACCAGCAGTTGTTTTGAATCCAAATGATAAGTATACCGTGATGTATTTACTTCAAAATCCTAAAGAAATTATATTGATCATATACAATACGTTATTAACATTTGGATCATTTCACTTAGATTCTTTTATTGGGCGATATTTAGGTTATCTTGATATAGGAATTCATCCATATTTAATTTATGTATATTACTTATTATTGTTTATAGTTTCAATTCCAGAAGAAAAGGAAATTGGAGCTCTGCCAAAGTACATAAAATGTGTTTTTGTTGTTGTTGGAATTTTAACAGGTGCATTTGCATTCGCGGGGATGCTGTTGGCAAATTCAACATTACAAGACCAAATGGTTTTGGGAATGCAGGGAAGATATTTGCTGGCAAGTGTTGTATTGATATTAGTGACTTTAGATTTTAACTTCTTACATTTAAAAAATGACTATCAAATAGTAGTTTGCTGTTTGTTGTGTTTTGCTGAGTATTTAACAATCTGTAATTTAATGCTTGTATTATAAGGAGAACCAAATGGGAAAGTTACTGTTATATTTTATTTCTTTGCTGATTTTTAGTGCTGGCTTTTTCAGAATACAGAAGAGTGAGCAGAGATTATCTGGTATTCTTTTTCTTGGAATGACGATTCTTTCATATATGCTTGTAAATACGGTTTTAGCTGGTATATATGGGCTGATTGGTGTTCCAATCTGTGTATATACGATTTCACTTCCAGTGATGATTCTTGGCGGAATATTATTGGCATATAGCAAAAATCATACACAGAAATATGTGTTTTCAAAAAATGATAAAATTGTGCTTTGTTTTTTGATTGTTTTGACTTTATGCTTCTGGGTTGGATATTTCAGATGTAAATTACCGATTCGCTATGTTTCTGTAGATGCATCTGTACATTGCAGATGGGCAAAGCAGATTGCATTACGACATACATTGAATTCCAATCTGTTCTTTGGATATGTCAATGATGGGTTAGTTATGGAAGCATTGTTAACAGTTACAGGTATCAATGGTTTTTATCATTCCTTTGCATTCATGCGTATTGTTGACTTCTTTCTAGCTGGGCTGTTATTTTATAGTTTGATTCGTGAATTGTGTGTTACGCGTTATCAAAAAATAGTGGGTATTGTTGTCACTGCGTTTTATATTTTTGGATATCCTTTATATGCATTGATGTTTGGCTTTGTATATTTTGGGGATGCGGTAACAATTATCTGTTTTATTCTTTTGGTGTTGAAAATGTATGAAACGGCAGAATTAAAACATCAGTGGATTCTGATAATGTTGAATTTAGGTCTGTTTGGTATTTTTACAACATATACGATGTTTGTTCCTAGTGTATTTTTAGGGGTATTCATTGATGACCTTGCTGTACAGAAGAAACTTGGAAATAAAATCATAAGCAAAGAAAGTATTTCTGAACTATTTAAAGTATTTATCTTTCCTTGTATGTTGGGAATGGCACATGCCTATGTCAATTTAAAAGAAATAAGTTCTGGTGGTGGAATTGGCAATGATGGGGGTAAATATTTTGATTTATATAGTAACTTTGTTCTATTAGCACCATTTGTTATTTCTACTATGATTAAAAGAATTAAGCATCATCAATATGATGGTGTATTCTGGATGTTTGTCACAACAATTGCTTTTACGGGTTTATTTTTAGCTGGCAGTTGGATTGGTGTGGTTTCCACATATTATCTGAGTAAAATGTATAATATTATCTGGCTTCTATGTTTTGTTATGACGATGGAAGAAATTGTAGAGCTATCTAGATATAATAAAGAATTTATGAATGCATTTGCAGCATGTATCTTTGTATTGAGTGCATTTGTAATTGTTGATGATGTTGATCAAAAATTCAGTGGAAATCAAGAAATTAAAACGGGAGCAAATTGTTTTTTGAATATTTACTGGTTTAATGGAAATTTCTTTTTGAATCAGCCATTTATCGATAATGATGAAATAGCGTTATATCAAGAATGCCATGATATTACTGAAAACTTAGCTGATGGGGAAATGTTGTATGTTGGTGATGAAATTCACGCCAACTGGTTTAAAACATTTACAAATCAAACAGAGATCGAAACAAGTGGAAATTCAAGTATGATTCAAAGCAGAATCATTGATGGTTCGTACAAATATATTTGTGTGAATAGTGAATTGAGCGAAGAAGAAATAAGCGAGTTATATGAATCTGGAAATATTATCTATGAATACAACAATGAACTTAGCAGTGGAAAAGTTATAGAAGTTTACTAATTCTTAATAATTCTTCATTTTGTGAAATTTGGTATCTAATAGTGTGTGTGATAAAATAGACACAAGTAAGTAAAGGACTTACTGTGTCTATTTTTAGTTATGCAGAAATTTTATAGATGGATTAGTAAACATAGAGAGATCATTATGGCAATTGTCGATATTACAATTGTTATTTTCTCATATTGGTTTGCTTATTTTGTTAGAACAGATTTTGGTAAAGAAGTTATTCCTTTTGAACATCAGACATTATGGAAATATATGTACTGGCCAATCATTACGAATCTGGCTTCGATTTTGTTGTTCCAGTTGAATAAGTCATTGTGGATGTTTATTTCTGTGGATGAAGCTTTAAGAGTTGCGGTAGCAGTGTTTGTTGGCAACTTTGCATGGTGGCTTGGAATGCTTCTTGTAAAGATTCCATGGTATGTTAGAAGTGTACCTGTCATTGCGGGAATGATCCAGCTTCTTTTAATGCTTGGCTTACGTTTGATGTATCGTGTTGTTAGAAGAGACTCTGCACAACGTCATAGAAGTCATCGAGCAGTGATTCTTGGTGCTGGTTCTGCAGGTGTTACCGCAATGCGTGAAATTACGTATAGTGATCTTTATGACACAAGAATCATTGGCTTTATTGACAAAAATAAGCAGAAAGTTAAGAAGAGATTAAGTGGTGTTGTTGTATTGGGGACAGACGATGATATGCCTCGTATTGTAAAACAATACAATATCGATACAGCATATATTGCCATTAAGAATATTACACAACAGGATCTCAGGGAAATGATTGAAAGATGTAGACAAATGAATCTACGTACGAAAATTGTTTCCTTTGAGTTACAGAATAATGTTGGTGAAAGAGCATCTGTTCGTAATGTTAATATCAATGACCTTCTTGGTAGAGGCGAATTGTATTTAAACAATGAGGAAATTGGTGGATATCTTACAGGCAAGACAATTATGGTAACTGGTGCAGGTGGTTCCATTGGTTCTGAACTTGTTAGACAGATTATGCAGTTTACACCAAAAAGACTTGTGTTATTAGATATTTATGAAAATAACATGTATGACCTGCAGCAGGAAATCAACATTGAAAGAAGACATGGTCATGATCAGAATGTAACGGATGTTGTATGTTTGATTGGTTCTGTGAGAGATAAAAAACGTGTGGATGAAATTATGAAGAAATATCATCCGAATGTTGTATTCCATGCAGCAGCACATAAGCATGTACCACTTGTTGAAAGCAGTCCACTAGAAGCCATTAAGAACAATGTTCTTGGAACAAAGAATGTTGTGGAATGTTGTATTACCAACTATGTGGATAAGTTTGTGATGATTTCTACGGATAAGGCTGTGCGTACAACAAATGTTATGGGTGCAACGAAGAGAATGTGTGAACTCATTGTGGAAGGCTATAAGAACAATGGAGTTACGAAGTTATGTGCCGTACGATTTGGTAATGTTCTTGGATCTAATGGTTCTGTTATTCCTTTATTTGAAAAACAGATTGAGACAGGTGGACCTGTTACAGTTACAGATCCAAATATCATTCGTTATTTTATGACGATTCCAGAAGCTGCACAGCTTGTTTTACAGGCAGGTTCTTATGCGAAGACTGGTGAAATCTTTATTCTGGATATGGGAAAACCAGTGAAGATTGTTGATCTTGCGAGAAACTTGATCCAGTTATCTGGCTTAATTCCTGATGAAGATATCAAGATTGAATTTACAGGATTAAGACCTGGTGAAAAACTTTATGAAGAGTTATTGGTGGATCCTAAGAATTCTACAAAAACTGCGAATAATTTGATTTTTGTTGCGGAACCTGAAGATATTACAATGAATGAAGTAAATACAAAAATTAATGCTTTACAACAGTTAGTATCTGATAATAATGCAGATAATCAAAAGATCATTGAAGTTATTACGAAAAAATAAACGGAGAAGTTAGCTGCTTCTTCGTTTTGCACAAAAGGAGAAATATGAATACACATCGGTATACTTGGAAAGGGTTAGTTAAAGTTGGAATTGTTTTTTGTGTATTATTATGTGTTTTTAGTTTGCCATATAGAAAATATAGAGATATGGGGTATCAGTATGAGGATATTGCTTCTAAAGTTGCAGTATTCAATGAAGAAAAAAAGAATTCAATTGATGTTGCTTTTTTGGGAGATAGTCAAGGCTGGGCAACATATGATCCTTTGCAATTCTATACTGATCATGGTTTTACTTCCTATAATGCATGTACACCAGGACAGTTTCCATATGATGCATATGTGATGTTAAAAAATGTTTTTCATAAGCAAAAGCCAAAGCTTGTGGTAATGGATGTAAATATGATTTATACGCCATTGAATGTTTTAAAATTAGGAATGCTTAATCTATTTCCAATATTTCATTATCATAATGCATGGCTGTTTGAGGAAAAGGTTGACTATAGAGCTGATCGAAAAGGTTTTAATGAATCTGATCAGGTTACGCCATATCAGGTAGATGCGGTATATATGCAAAGAGAGCTATCTGAAAAATTGCCAGCTGATTCTCAAATCTATCTGGATAAGATTTATCAGTTCTGTAAAAGACAAAATAGTCAGTTGTTGTTAGTAAATACAATTTCTCCTCTTGTTTGGACAAATGGAAGACATGAAATCATACAGACATGGTGTGATGAGAATGGTGTTAAGTATGTTGATTATAATCAATCTGAGCTTTTAGATAAAATTGATTTTGATTTCAGTAATGATTTAAGAGATTACGGGGAACATGTGAATATTCATGGCTCTAAAAAGATTTGTGAGAATCTTGGTGATTATATTCAAAAAAACTATGCATTAGAAGATCATAGAAAGGATAGCTCGTATCAGGAATGGAATGCATTAGCACAAGATGCGAGTGAATATGATTAAGTATGACATTTTCTTATAATTCAATATTGTTCTATCTTGGATTTGTTCCAATGATTATGATTCTGTATTCTATATTTCCCCGGAAATATAGATGGATGACATTGTTATTCGCTAACTACGCATTTTTCTTTGTATGGTCAAAGAAATTGATTGTTTATAATTTAGTTACGACTTTGATTACGTATTTGTTTGGAAAAAAGTTATCTTCAATGAAGAAAGCTCCAATAAATGTAGATCGCAAGAAGTTTAAAAAGCAGAAGAAAACAATTCTTGCAATCAGTGTACTAATTAATTTGTTTGTATTAATTGCCTTGAAATATACAAACTTCATAGGTTCTACAATTTTTGGTTCCTCTTTTACATCGCTCAGTATTGTTGCGCCAATTGGAATCAGTTATTACACGCTGCAGAATATTTCATATCTTGTAGATGTATCAAACAAAAAGATAGAACCAGCGCATTCATTCTTTGATTTATCTTTATATAACAGTTTCTTTTTAACAATTATGGAAGGTCCAATTACTAGATTTTCAGATATGATTGACCAATTGAAATCAGGCAATCCAATTACGCCAGAGAATTTTACATTTGGTGTTGAAAGAATCACATGGGGCTTATTTCAGAAAATGATTATTGCGGATCACTTGAGTGGTGTTGTGAATACATTGTTTGCAAATTACAAGACAAGTGGTGCATTGAGCTTACTGGCTGCAGTATTATGTACGATTTAATTGTATATGGATTTTAAAGGTACCATTGATATTGCATTAGGTGTTGGAAAAATCTTTGGTATTACGATTGCAGAAAACTTTAGACAGCCATTTTTTGCGAAGAATGCTGGTGATTTCTGGAGAAGATGGCATATTACTTTAGGTGCTTTTTTGAGAGACTATGTATTTTATCCAGTATCTTTAAGTAAACCAATTCAGAAATTAACAAAATGGTGTAAGAATCATCTTGGAAATATGGTTGCTAGATATGTTGGCCCATTGATTGCTTTGTTTTGTGTATGGATTTGTAATGGATTCTGGCATGGACCGTATTGGACATATGTTTTGTATGGGATGTATTACTTTGTTCTCATGGTGCTTGAATTATTTTTGGAAAAGCCGTTTGAAAAGTGGTGTATGGAACATCATTTGGATGTGAATGGCTGGGGGATTCGAACATTTCGCTTTATTAAGTTATTTATCATTGTGATTATTGGTGAAATGTTCTTTAGAGCTCCTACATTTACTGATGGATGGACAATGCTTGTAAGTATGTTTACAAACTTTAATATCAATGAAATGATACAAGTATTTCCTACACTTGGCTTAACAAATCGAGAATGGATATCTGTCATTGTTTCTTTTGGTGTAGTAATCGTTGTATCTGTACTGAAGGAAAAGAATGTATCTATTCATGGTTTGCTGGATCGATGCCCATCTGCAGTACGATGGGGTGTGCTTTATGCTTTGATTTTTGCGGTTATTTTATTTGGGGCATATGGTCCTGGATATGATGAAGTTGCGATGATGTATGCGGGATTTTGACTTATGAAAAATATATTAGAATGGCTTGAAAATAAAACTGAACAGGAAAAAAAGAGAATTGCATTCATAGATCCTAAAGATGAAATATCTTTTAAAGAATTGGAACAGAAAGCAAAATGTATCGGTACATATATTTCGTATATGTGTGATGTTAGAAGTGCTGTTGGTTTCTATATGGAAAAGAATATTGATGCGGTATGTGGTATGCTTGGTGCCGTCTATGGAGGATGTCTGTATTCGTTCTTGGATACAAGACAGCCAGAAAGCAGGATGCATCAAATCATATCTGTATTACAGCCTGCATTGATTTTGACGGATGAAGAGCATCTAGAAGAAGCACATAAGTTGTTCCCTGAGATTCGTGTAGAAGTCATTGCGGATATCCTTTTTGAAAAGAAGATGGATCAGGAACGACTAGATGCCATTAGAGAACAGGCACTGGATATGGATCCACTGTATGTGAACTTTACATCTGGTTCTACGGGTGTACCGAAGGGTGTTACGGTCTGTCATAGGAATGTGATTGATTTTATTGAAGTATTTGTTAAAACAACCGGCATTCAACAGAGTGATATTTTAGGAAATCAGGCACCATTTGATTTTGATGTATCTGTGAAAGATGTTTATAGTGGAATATGTGCAGGTGCAAGTGTTGCCATCATTCCTAGAGAATACTTCTCAAATCCTACGGTATTAATGGATTATTTGAGTGCACAAAGATGTACTGTTCTGATCTGGGCTGTGAGTGCGATGTGCTTTGTATCTATTATGAATGGTCTGCAGTATAAGACACCTGTTAGTGTAAGACTTGTTATGTTCTCTGGAGAAGTGATGCCAATTAAGCAACTGAACAAATGGACAAAGGCATTACCTTTTACAACATTTGTGAATTTATATGGGCCTACAGAAATTACATGTAACTGTACATATGAAATGCTTGAAACAAGAGAATATGAATTAGATGAAGTACTTCCGATTGGAAAAGCATTTGATAATGAAAAAGTATTCCTTCTGGATGAAAATGATGCATTGATTCAAGTACCGGATCAAGAAGGAGAAATCTGTGTTTCTGGTACATGTGTTGCGTTAGGCTACTATCATGATATGAAGAAAACAAATGAAGTCTTTGTTCAAAATCCTTTGAATGATAAAACATATGAAAGAATTTATCGCACAGGAGATTTAGGAAAATATACAGATGATTTGAAACTTATTTATACAAGTCGAAAGGATTTTCAAATCAAACATCTTGGACATCGTATTGAACTTGGTGAAATTGAAGCACAGGTGGAACAACATGCTGATATTACACGTGCAATCTGTATTTATGATTCGAACAAGAAAAGAATTCTTCTTTTCTATGTAGGAAATATTGATGGAAAGCAGTTGATCAGTGAATTGAGAGATGTATTGCCTGGATATATGTTGCCTAATAAGGCATTTGCATTAGATGCATTTCCAATAAATAAGAATGGAAAAGTAGATCGCAATGCACTAAAAGAACTTGGAGGAATCAAACATGCTTGATCGGGAAGAATTGAAATATATTGCTTCAACGTATCAGACACCTTGTTTTATCTTTGATGAAGAAGCACTGATTGAAAGAGTGAAAGAAATCGGAAAGATCAGCGAAGATAAATATCATCTTTGTTATTCCATTAAGGCAAATCCTTTTCTGATTTCTACAATGATTCAGCTTGTAGATCATTTAGAAGTGTGTTCTCCTGGGGAATTAGAGATTTGTAAAGCTTTGCATGTGCCTGGGAATATGATTATTTATTCTGGGGTAAATAAAGAAGTATGGGATATTGATGAAGCGATTCAATATGGTGTAGGCATATTGACTTGCGAATCACTGAAACATGTGAAATGTATCAATGAAGAAGCAAAGAAACTTAATATAAAAGTTCCTGTATTGTTGCGATTGAATGCAGGTTCACAATTTGGAATGTCGAAGAAAGATTTGCTTTCTGTAATTGATCAAATGGATGTATATTCAAATATTCAAGTTAAAGGAATTCATTACTTTGTTGGAACACAAAGAAAAAAGATTGAACACAAAGTTAAGGAATTAGAAATGCTAAAAGCATTGTTTCAAGAAATTGAAGCAGAACATCATGTGAAGTTAGATAAATTAGAGTATGGACCTGGATGTAACGTATCATTATTTGAAAATGAAGATTTCAGTGATACATATCAGCCACTCAAAGAAATACATACGGAATTGAGTTCTTTTGCACAAGACGTTACGATTGAAATGGGAAGATTTTTCGCAACGTATTGTGGAACATACCTCACAAAAGTAATGGATTTAAAAGAAAACAAAGGTGTGAATTATTGTATTGTGGATGGTGGTATCAATCATGTGAACTATTATGGAAGCATGATGGGAATGAATGTACCAGTGACACAACATATAACAGATATGGAAGTTGAAGCAAAAGACTGGTGTATCTGTGGATCACTTTGTTCCACAAATGATATTTTGATTCGGAAGTATCATAAAGGGTTGTCAGAAGGTGATTTGATTGCTTTTGAAAATATTGGTGCGTATTCCGTAACTGAAGGCATTAATTTATTCTTAAGTCGTACGCTGCCTTGTGTACTTCTGAGAAAAAAGAAGTATGATTATGAAGTACAAAGAGGACATGTTGAATCTTATGTTCTCAATATACCTGGAGGAAGAAAAAATGGATGAATTGTTAGAATTATTAGAAGATATTAAAGAAGATGTTGATTTTGAACATTGCGATACGTTAATTGATGATCATATCATTGATTCTTTTGATATCTTACAGATTATTTCAACATTGAATGATCATTATGATATTTCAATTCCAGCTTCTGAAATCGTGCCTGAAAACTTTAATAGTGCAAAAGCATTATATGCAATGGTTGAAAGATTGAAGGAAGAATAGTGTTTGTGAATTGTGTGAAGTTACACACAATCTTTTATGGAAGTGTCCACTGTGTTAAAATCCTGACTTTAGGAGTTGAAGAAAATTGTAGAACGCCAAATTAAATACACATAAAACCAATAATATGTTCAAATTAAATAAAAAAACGATGCAGAGAAAAGACTA
>QQXM01000099.1 GCA_014610835.1 Erysipelotrichaceae bacterium 7770_A6 | reverse complement strand
TCTTTGACACCTCTTTGTAAAGCCATCTTTAACATCAGCGCATAATTACGCTGTTTTTTTATATTATTTTTGTCAAATTTTATGTTTTTATATATCGTAAGATAACGTATTTATGATATAATATTTACAAAGGAGCTGTTCTTATGCGTATTTCTATTACTAATCCTGGCAAACCTGCTGAATCTCTTTACATCATCAAGGATCTCTATCTTCGTGATGTCCGTGGAAAAAAATCTGCTTCCAACAAGTCCGGAAAGGATCGAACGACTGTTACCGTTGAAAAGCTCGGCAAAGTTTCCGATCTCATGAAGAAAATGAATCTTTCACATGATGAAGTCATTGCCTG
>QQXM01000098.1 GCA_014610835.1 Erysipelotrichaceae bacterium 7770_A6 | reverse complement strand
GGGGTGCGTAATTGACGACCGTTCCCATACGGGCTCCAAGAAGTTCCATCTGGTGAGATCTGTAGTTGGCTCCATTGTCAAACTTCAATGTCTTGGGCTTCCCGAATTTAATGACTGCTGAACGGATGACGCTCATGAGATTTACAAAGTTGTCATTGAAAAACACATCGATTCCGACAATGAACCTTGATGCATCATCAATCAATGCGATGATCCATACTTTCTTTTTCTCTTTTCCAATTTTTAAATATGGTCCAACACTTGAATCTCCATACCATACTTCATTGATATGTTCCAGTTCATATCGTCTGAACTCTTTGATGACATAATTTTCCTGCCGTTTAAGACTGTTGACATATCTTGTAATTGTAGAAAGTGAAATATCTCCTTCCCTGATCGTATGGTTATCGATAAGCTTCTGATAAATGAGTGTACAGGGCAGACGGGGATATTCTTTATGAAGATAGCTGATCTGTGTCCTGACCTCATCATCCATTTTTCTGGAATGTCCACAGTCACTTCTTCTTTCAGGTTTCAAGCCATCCAGTCCGTCTGCCTGATAGTTTTGATAGTATCTTCGTATCGTATATTCACTGTACGTCACAGCCTTGCCTCCAGGATTTGTGTAAGTCTTTAATGAAGCATCACGAAAAAAACCTGCGCGTTCCTTATCTGACATTTCAGAAGCAGTGACAAGAGGTGCAATGATTCCGTAACGGAACAAAGCTATTTTTTCTCTATATATTTCATCCATGTATTGAAATACCTCCTATGACTAGACGATAGTTCAAACACAATCCTGCAGAAAGGCCATTCTAAGTGGTGATGTGAATAAGTATTACAGGCTGGCATCTAATCTGCATAAACTGCAGCCTGTGATTCAGAAAGCACAGTTCACAGAGACTGTCATCACTGATAGAAATGTTAAAGCTCAGCAGCCTCTGTCTCCAGAAAAGAGTAAATCTTCTTTTTATATTTCTGATATCTTCCATAGTGATCCAGTACTTGTTTTTGATATTGTCGTCTGTTTCACTGGATTCAATGATTTCAACTGTATCAGACAGAGAAACATGTTAATAGGGAATTATTGATTTTGGAAGGATTGCATGTGTTTTTCCGCAGCTTTTACATATCACGCGTTTTATCAGGATACGATCATCTGCCTGTTCTTCATACAATTCCCGCTTCAGGTGTCTTGAATAATAGCTGTGTACTTTGAATCCTACCTGTTTACAGGCAGAACATTTAACAGCTTCTATTCTTAATGAATTGGATAATTCATCATAATATGCCTGATCTATATCACTATTGACGCAATCATCATATGCAATTATCATAATATTGTTTTTAGGGAATAGAGGTTAGAGACAGACTGGGGAGTTTATATCGTGCCTCTATTTTTTTTATTCCTTTCTCCTTGCTTCTAATCATACAGAAAATGCAGATATTTTGACTATGATTTAGTCTTTTCTCTGCATC
>QQXM01000097.1 GCA_014610835.1 Erysipelotrichaceae bacterium 7770_A6 | reverse complement strand
TGAAACTAACTTGTTCAAAGAATTTCATTTTCAAACTTTTTCATCAATTTCTGTTGACTTTTATATAGTTAGCTTTTCTTTTTTTATTCTTGTATCATTTTTTCTTTGAGTGCTTCAACCGACATCATAGGGTTGATTGTTTCTGCGCCTTCTACAGCGATTGCAGCTGCAGCAGAAGCAATGGCGCATGTGTCTGAAAGATTTGTGCCTTCCAGATATGCCCATGTAATTGCGGCCATGAATGCATCTCCCGCACCCGTAGCATTCTTCATGTTTGCCTTGTAACAAGGAAACATGATGGAATCGTTATGGTCTGCGCCAAATACACCATCTGTACCACATGAAATAAAGACTCTATGCAATCCTGTGCTTAGCAGGACATCGGCTGCTTTTTGTAAAGATGTCTGATCTGTAATTTTGACACCACTTAAGTATTCTGCTTCGATCCTATTTGGTTTTAATGTATTGATTTTTGATAAATATGGTTTCAGCTTTCCTGCTTTGGAAACAGATACTGGATCAGCAAAGATTGGTGCTGTGCAGTGTTCTGCAAGCCATTGAATGGAGTTTTCAGGAATGTTTGCATCAATGACAACGACTTGTGCGTTATTGATGATTTGCTGGTTTTCTGCAAGATAGCCAGGTGTGATTTCTTCACAGATACTCATATCACTGACTGCCAGTGCCATATCTCCACTTGGATCAGATAAGAAGATATATGTACTTGTAGAAGCGTTTTTAACTTTCTTCGCATGAGAGATATCAATACCAAGATTTGCGCAGCTTGCTTCAATGCGCTGTGCGTATTCATCATCTCCGAATGCGGTTAAGAAGCGTACATCTGTATCAAGCAATGAAATATTATGTGCGATGTTTCTTCCGACACCACCTAAGGATGTTGTGGACTGGCCTGGATTGGAATCTCCAGAAATGAGTGGTTTATATGATTTACCGCCAATATCAATATTGACACCACCAATGACAACGACATATGAACCACTTCTTAGAACATATCCTTTTCCAGCGATATATCCTTTTTTCATGAGATTAGAAATATGAACGGCGATAGAAGAACGAGAGATACCTGCTTTTTGCGCAAGTTCTTCTTGAGAAATCATTGGATTTTCTTCAATCCATTGTAAGATTTGTCTTTCTCTTTGAGTCATGTTTCCCTTTCTAAGCTAATATAAATACACTAAACAAATGCTTATACATATATTTATATACGAAAGAATCCACAAGTCAAGCGTTTTCTTTCCTTGTGGATATAATAACTCCAAATAAAATGATGATGCCGCCAATAATCTGTGTAATAGTGATATTTTCATGAAGAATCAGATAGGAAAGAAGAATGCCAAAGACAGGCATAAAATTCATTAGTACAGAAGCGTGGGATGCCTTTAATCCTTTTAACGCATGATTATAAAGAAGAATTGCGCCAACGGAGCATCCTGCAGATAAATAAAGAAGGGAAAAGAGAATATGTGGCGTGACATTGATGATCATCGGATGTTCTAGTAAAAGAAGTGGAAGAAATCCAATGGCACCAAAAAACATCTGATAATACGTAATTGTTAAAGAATCGTAGTGTAGTGGAATTTTCTGTACGAGGTAATTGTAGAATCCCCATAGGATTCCCGCAAATATTAATAGTAAGTTTCCTGCCATATTGGAAGACGCAGAAGAGAAGCCAGTGAGAATAACAACACCTGCAACACTGCATGCGATACCTGATAACATTCGTTTGCTTGTCTTTTCGTGATACACAAGAATTCCTACAAGTATTGTTAAAGCGGGATAACATGCTTCAATCAGTGAAGTCATAGAGGCACTTGTTAAAGAAAGTGCAGTATTTTCTAATGTGTAATAAATAGAAATTCCTCCAATTGCACTGAAAATGACAGTTTTTAAATGTTGCTTTGCGATTTTTGTGTGTTGACGCGTTATGCAGCGATAGATCAATAAGAGAATAAAACTAATTGAAAATCGAAAAAGACATAATAATATTGGTGAAAAAGCTTGATAGGCAATCTTTGTGGCAATAAAAGAAGAGGACCACATTAGCATTGCGAATAGTGCATAAATATAGTATTTCATGGCAGTATTATATGATGAAAATATGGTGAAATGGAATGCATATTTAAAGTTGAAAAAACTTTTTTAAAAAAGTGTTGACTTCTGATTTTGAAAATGGTATATTCTTACTCGCTGAAAGGCAATAACTCGTATCACTGCAAGGCATATACGAGAGAAAATATAACAAAAAATTGCTCTTAGGAGCAAGTGATATATAACATCAAATCGATGAGAAAACTCATCGAGTGATATATAAAGACAATCAGGACTTCAGTCCTGCGAAATATAACAACAACAGGTATTTTTCCCTGAGATATATACAGATTCACAAGGCAAGATGTCTTGTTTTTTTATATCTTTTTTTGAACGATGACAATGGATGCAAACTGTCATCGTTTTTTGTTTTTATAGTGAGATAAAAAATAACAAAGCGTATGCATGCGTTTTGTTTTTGTGTATCTCTCGTAAAACAAGTATATGTATTATAAAATTGTTATATCGATTGTATGTAATTTCATTTAGAAAATATGTGATTCCTAATATATGAAATCTCGTTTACCAGTATCGTAAAAACAATTGCAATGAAATTGCATTTCATAATAATGTGAAATATAATAAAACAAGAAGGACGGGATATGAGTTTAAACAGTAGAATAAAGGATGTCTATGCATCATTAACAACAAGTGAAAAAATAATTGCGGATTATTTTCTTGTGCATAGAGAAGAAGTTGAAACAAGTGCAGTGAAAGATCTGGCGGAAAAATGTGGTGTTAGCGCAGCAACGATCGTTCGTTTTTCAAGATCTCTTGGATATAGTGGATTTCCAGCATTGAAAATGGACTTGCTGGTTTCAGGTAAAAAAAAGGTGGATGACTTAACACAAGAGCTGTCACAGTCAGAAAGTGTTAGAAATATTGTTGCGGCAACATATTCACATCGATTGAATACGCTGGAAAAAACAAAAGAGCTAATCGATGAGGAGAATGTTGAGAATTTTGTTGAGAAAATTCTTGCGTCTTCTGCGGTATATCTTTGTGGAATTGGTGGCAGTGGACTTGTTTGTGAAGATATTTATCAGAAGTTTACACGTATTGGAATTCGTACATTTTATTCGCCTGATGAACAAGTAAATATTACCTGTCTTAGCAGTTTGAAAAAGGGAGATGTGCTACTTGCGGTGAGCTATTCTGGAGAAACAAAATCTGTTTTGAAATCTGCTGAAATTGCGAAAGAAAAAGGTGCGTATGTTGCCAGCGTATCTCGACTTGGAAAAACAACGCTTTCGAAAATCTCAGATTGTGTTTTCAGTATTCCTGTACATGAAAATACAGTCAGAGCAGGAGCAATTGCAAGTAGAGACAGTTCTTTATTTGTCAGTGATATGATCTATCTTTCTCTTTTTTCAAAGAAACTGAAAGAAAATAAAAAGAATCTTGCAGAAACGAGAAAGTGGACAGAAAAGTTATAAGAGGTGGATTGCTATGAAATTAGATAAAATGGAAACAGAAACAAGAAATGCCAATACGATGGATATAGACAATTGTTCTTCATTAGAAATTGTGGAAAAAATTAATCGTGAAGATGCAAAAGTAGCAGAAGCTGTTGGAAAAAAGAAAGAACAGATTGCAGAGATCATTGATAAAGTGTCTGAACGAATGAAAAAAGGTGGCCGTTTAATTTATATTGGTGCAGGAACAAGTGGAAGACTTGGCGTATTAGATGCTTCGGAATGTCCGCCTACGTATGGCGTTTGTAGTGATCTTGTTGTCGGTTTGATTGCGGGTGGCCCAAGTGCCATGTTTAAGGCAAAAGAAGGTGCAGAAGATGATTATGATTTGGGAAGAAACGATCTTGTAGATCTGCATTTAAATGCAAATGATTCCGTAATTGGTCTTGCTGCAAGTGGAAGAACACCTTATGTAATTGGTGGACTGGATTATGCCAAATCGATTGGTGCATATACGGCTAGTGTTTCATGTGTGAGTGATAGTGAAGTTTCTTTGCATTGTGAAACGGCAGTGGAAGTGATTACGGGTCCTGAAGTGATTACAGGTTCTACAAGAATGAAGGCGGGTACTGCTGAAAAGATGATCTGCAATATGATTTCTACTGGATGCATGATTCATTATGGAAAAGTATTTGAAAACCTTATGGTTGATGTGCAGCCAACAAATGAGAAGCTAGTTGTGCGCGCAAAGAATATTATTTCGGAAGCTGTGCATTGTGATGCAAAAGAAGCTGAAGAGCTTTTTGAAGCAAGTGGTAAAAATGTTAAAATCGCCATTTTGATGGGAAAAGGCAAGTGCGATAAGAGTATGGCAGAAAAGAATCTGGCACAATGTAATGGAAATGTACATCATGCGATTGTTCATACAATGGAGAAAGCAAAATGAAATATATAGGGCTGATGTCTGGAACAAGTTTAGATGGTCTGGATATTGCGTATTGTTCAATTGATGGCTTTTATACTTCAACAAATGTTCAATTGCTTGCGTATAAAGAAGTAAAGATGCCTAAGCAATTAAAAGAAAAGATTCAGTTTGCATGTAATAAAGAAGGTGCACATACAGATGATATCTGTTCATTGAATTTTGAACTTGGGACATGGTTTGGAGAATCCACAAAACAGTTTATGGATGAAAATGCAATTCGTTGTGAAGATATTGATGCAATCTGTTCCCATGGACAGACAGTTTATCATATTCCTGAAAGTGGTAATGGACTTGTTCGCAGTACATTGCAGCTAGGAGAGGCAGCAGTCATAGCGTGGATCACTGGATGTAGAGTGATTTCTGATTTTCGTTCTATGGATATGGCAGCTGGTGGAGAAGGTGCTCCACTTGTTCCTTATGCAGATTATCTTTTATATAGAAGTAATACGAAGCGTAGAGTTCTCGTAAATATTGGTGGTATCAGCAATGTGACGTACCTTGATCAAGGATGCATGGAAGAAGATGTTGTTGCTTTTGATACTGGTCCTGGAAATATGATGATTGATGAAGCAATGCGCCAGTTCTTTCAGAAAGAATATGATAAGGATGGAGAAGTAGCACGAAGTGGAAAGATTGTTGATTCACTTTTTAAAGAACTGCAGAAGGAACCATATATTCATGCTGCTCCACCAAAAAGTACAGGAAGAGAATTGTTTGGTAAACAAAGAGTTGAAAAAATACTTGCAAAGTATAAAGAAGATGGGAAAGATATCGTTGCAACGCTAACACATTTTACTGCCTGGTCGATTGCTGAAAATATTCATCAATTTTTAGAAGGAAATGGAAATGTTGATGAAGTGATTGTATCGGGTGGAGGTGCACATAATCACTTTCTTCTAGAACTGATACAGTATTATATGCATCATGCAAAAGTGATGTGTCAGGAAGATCTTGGTTTCAGCAGTGATGCAAAAGAAGCTGTTTGTTTTGCTCTTCTGGGCAATGAAACATTGCATTTACATTATTCCAATATGAAAAGTGCGACAGGAGCAAAAGAAAAAGTAATTCTAGGAAATATTACGCCTGCCATCAGGAGGCTTGAGTGAAATGAATCGTTTAGAAAAGAATCAGAAATGGAATGATACTGATTATGATATTCCAAAATTTTCTTATAAAAGTGCTTTTTTGATTACGCTTGTTACATTTTTTGCTACAGCTTTGACAAATTATTTTTCTAATGGAAACAAAATATGCATACTGCTTGCTTTGAGCTTTTCTTTATCACTAACAACAGCATATTCGCGTTATTTTATAGATACAAAGCGAGGAATGGGAAAAGATTTCTTAAAAACATTTCTTCTCTTGTTTCTAGCATGTGCAGTTGTACTGTATTTCGTTCAATTCTAATAAGAAAATCCATGTGAACAATACTTAAATGTAAAATAACAGGATATATGCTATTTGTTCATTAAGAACACTTCTATAGTACATATCCTGTTATTCTTTATCTATATGGCATTTATTTGACGATTACTTAATTATTTTTGCTTTTTAAGTAATATCCACCAGCTTTATTAGAGCCACGATGTTCTACATAAGTAGTCAAATTTCTTTTCAACTCATTTTTTATCATGTCTCTGTTAACGAAGGGCATATTTGCTTGAATTAATTCTGTTAATTTTATCGTGCTGATTCCAGGATTTAGTTTTAAAGCTTTCATAATTTCTAGTCCTAAATAAGTGATTGGGTCAGTTATTGGGTCAGTTGTTGATTCGTTTTTCAGATAGTTTATGTTTGGCAATGTGACAAAAAAGAAATTTTCTGTTGCTTTAAATTCAGGTTTCACGTCGTAATTCTTATAACTTTCAATTGTTCTAGGAATTCCTGTACCAAAATTTTCAATCATGCCTAGTTTATCGAACACATGTACTAATCTTGGATTACGATACGTTTGTACACCGTTCATAATATCTTCCATGGAAGCGTTGAATATTCCACCAGGACTTGTGATTTTTACCTTATCAGGGAAAAATTCAATTTTGATGTTCGAATGAATAAAGTAATTGGCATGACATATTGTATTTAAAACTATTTTGCGAATAGATGCTCCTGGATAAGATTTTGTTTCAATTCGCTTAAATGAACTTCCGTTACATGGATCTTTTAGTCATTGTTTTGAAATTGAATGTGTTCTCTATCTTTGCTTCTGTCAATGCCCTTTTTTTGATAATACAGCCATTTACTTTTATACATTCTATCGTCTGCGGTTTTAGAAATTTCTTCTACACTTTCCCATTTCTTTTCATTGTTAAAAACAATACCGTACGAAATGCTCATAGATTCAACAAGTTCACCATGCCAATGATCAACGTTTGCTTCAAATGTTTGCAGAAGCGCATCAAAATTTTCGACATGTTTACTTAAAAGAACCACAAATTCATCTCCGCCTACCCTATAAACTTTGCCATACTTGTAAAACACTTCTTTCATACAATCTGCAGCAGCTTTGATCAGTTCATCTCCGGCTGCGTGACCTAATGTATCATTGGCATGTTTTAAACCATTGAGATCTAACGATAAATAAATCCATTCTTGATTTAGATCAAGCTGATGCATATCTGTTTCATATGCATGCCTGTTATAGCAACTTGTAAGTTCATCAGTATTGGAGGTATATAGTAATTTTTCTTTTTCGTACTTTTCTTTCATGAATTTAGAAAGAAGGAAAATCATACAACAAGAAGCGATTGTAAGATAAATACCAACGATAATAATGGCAATGGTATTTTCTTCGTGATAGAAGGTATTTTCAATAGTTACTGCGACAATGAAAGAGCCGTGTTGACGTAACATGCATCTTTCATTTTTTCCGTTGATTGTTACATACATGTCTAAAGGAGTGTCAGTTAATGCAGGTGTATTAATACCTATTTCATGCAAGGTCATACCTAATTTTTCTGAATCTGTTGCACCTTCAATTACATTGGTGGTATGATCTGCAACAATTAACTCCATGCCATCGTATACTGGCATATTCGCAACCACTTTGGATATTTCGTTTTGTTTTAATTCTCTTAAAAGACGTTTTGGTGAAATGCCTACCTGGATCATTTTTGATTTAGATTCATTCCATGTGATTGCGTACATCATTTCTTTAGCTTCAGATGTATTTGGGGTAACATCCTGACATATAGAAAGATTCTTGTCTTTCAACATGTCTTTAAAATAGGATATTTGCTCCCCGGAATCAAAAGAATATCCATAGTATTTAGGAATTGAACCACTGTAAACGACACCTTTTTCGTTAAAGATATGAATTTCATCTACAGACATCAGTTTTGCGATTTTCTGTAATTCATCTACATCGTATTCTACTTCTGGTTTTGCATCAATAATGTAAGAAACAGCTTTTGCTCTAACGATATAATCATCTTTTAATGAATCAATTAACTGAGCTTCACTTGTTTCGTTTTTGTCAATAATAGAAATTACACGATCAAGCAATACTTGAGAAGTCATAGAGGCATTTTTTTCGTTTACATAGTTTAAAATGCCAGTTTCTAATAACAAAGCTATTGCAGTAACAACGATTGCTAAACCAATCAGATTTTTCTTTTTCATAGTTTAATTGTATAGTAATTCGTCATGTTTCGTTTATGAAATTTGATTACAAATTATATATAAATATATTGAAATGAAATTTCAGCAAGTATATAATATGATTAAATTCTGAAAGGGCTTTACGAAAGCGCGCAGTGAAGCAAATTTCAGAGATCATTCGAAAGGGGTATAAAATGTTTGAAAAGTTAACTGCTTTATTAAACGATAAACTGTCCGGACCAATGACAAAGCTGGCTAACCAGCGTCATTTAAGAGCGATCCGTGATGGTATTGTCGCAACGTTGCCACTTATTATTGTTGGCTCGTTTTTCTTGATTGTAGCTAATCCACCACTGCCAGAAAGCTGGGGTATTTATAAGTTTTTGACAGGACATGCTGCACAGATTGTCTTACCATATCGTATGACAATGTATATCATGACTCTCTATGCTGTATTTGGAATTGGATCTTCTTTGGCAAGATCTTATGACCTGGATGGATTGTCTGGTGCAATTCTATCTGAAATTGCATATTTATTAACAATTGTTCCAGTCAATGTTACGGCTGAAGATGCTGGTATTGCAGGCTTTGTTCTTCCAATGCCAAAGCTTGGATCTGCAGGATTATTCGTAGGTATTGTTACTACAATTATTGCAATTGAAATCTATAATTTCATGGATAAAAAAGGATGGAAAATCACAATGCCTGATGCAGTTCCACCTGCAGTTGCAAGAAGTTTTGAACAGTTACTTCCAACAGCTGTTGTGATTCTTCTGATTGGTGGTATTACTTACTTTGCTGGTTTTGACTGGCATGGATTTGTAGGTATGCTTGTAAAACCACTTGTTTCAGCAAGTGATAGTCTTGGAAGTGTTCTTCTGATTGTATTTTTAACATGTTTCTTCTGGGTATTTGGTATCCATGGTGCTTCTATTGTTGGATCTCTTGCTAGACCTGTCTGGCTGATTCTTCTTGAACAAAATGCAACTGCATTAGCAGCAGGGGATGCAATGCCAAATATTGCACCAGAACCTTTCTATCAATGGTTTATCTGGATTGGTGGTGCAGGATGCACAATTGGTCTGGCAATTCTTATGGCATTTAAATCAAAATCTGCATATGCCAAGAATCTTGGCAAGACAGCATTCCTTCCAGCATGTTTCAATATTAATGAACCAATTATCTTTGGTGCTCCAATCGTATTGAATCCAACATTGATGATTCCATTTATTATCAGTCCATTTGTATGTGCTATCGTTGCATACATTTGTACTGCTGCTGGACTTGTGTCAAGAGTATCTGTGAATGCTCCATGGACACTCCCTGGTCCAATTGGTGCATATCTAGCTACTGGTGGAGACTGGAGAGCTATCGTTCTGAATGTTGTTCTGATTGTTATTTCTGTTTTGATTTATTACCCATTCTTTAAGATGTGGGATGCAGAATTACTTGCAGAAGAAGAGAAAAAGGACGCATAATCATAACGGGTCTTTACAAGATCCGTTTTTCTTTGAAAGAGGTGTTATTATGAGAAGACTTGGAATATCAATTTATCCTGAAAAAGATACAGAAGAACATATTCATACTTATTTAAAGCAGGCTGCTGATTTTGGCGCGAAAAGAATCTTTTCCTGTCTGCTTTCTGTTACAAAAAATCCTGAAGAAATCAAAGCAGAATTCAAGCGAATGAATCGCTATGCACATGAACTTGGATTTGAAGTTGTTTTAGATGTTTCTCCAAAAGTATTCAGTAAACTTGGAATCAGTTATTCTGATCTTTCATTCTTTCAGGAGATTGAAGCTGATGGAATTCGTCTGGATCAAGGCTTTACTGGTAATGAAGAAGCTATGATGACATATAATCCACAAGGATTGAGTATTGAAATTAATATGTCTAATGATACGCATACGGTTGATACGATTATGGATTATGAACCAGATACATATCATCTAACTGGCTGCCATAATTTTTATCCACATCGTTATACTGGATTGTCTTTGGATCATTTTATTTCCTGTACGCAGAATTTTAAAAAATATGGTTTGCATACAGCCGCATTTGTCGGATGTGCATCTGAAGACTGTTTTGGACCTTGGATTGCAAAAGAAGGATTATGTACATTAGAAATGCATAGAAATCTCCCATTAGATGTACAGATCAAACATATGATTGAAATTGGTTTGATTGATGATATTCTGATTTCAAACTGTTATCCATCAGAAGAAGAAATGAGACGTTTGAAGAAACTTGATCTTTCTTTAGTTACTTTTGAAGTAGAGCCTGTAGAATCATTACCGGAATTATTCCATAAAGTTATATTTGATGAATTACAAATGAATCGTGGAGATGTGAATGAAAATATGATTCGTTCTACACAGACACGTGTGAAATATGCTTCTGAAACATTTCCGATTTTCAATGCTCCTGCTATCATAAAAAGAGGAGATGTCATGGTTGAAAGCTCTTTACATGGTCATTATGCAGGTGAAGTGCAGATAGCAAAAGCAGATATGGAAAATACTGGTTTAACAAATGTCATTGGACATGTACGTGAAGAAGAATTGTTCCTTCTGGATGATTTACGACCTTGGCAGAAATTTCGTTTTGTGGAGAAATAAATGATGGTCATTGGTATTGACGTTGGTGGTACAAAGACAAAAGCGGTTTTATTTGATGAAGATGGGAATGTTGTGAAGGAAGTTGTATCAGGCAGTGCACATCCATTGAATGCAGATGATGAGACAATCATAAAAACGTTACAGGAATGTTTGATTGATGAGAGTTCACCTGTTGTTTTTGGGTATGCTGGCTATGGTAAAAATGCTAGTATGAGACAACATATTCATGATCTTGTGGCAAGTGTATGCAAAGATAGAAAATATGTTCTTTTGAATGATATTGAAATGGCAATGCTATCAACTCTTAAAGATGCAGATGGCATCTGCGTGATTCTTGGAACAGGAAGTATTGCATTGAAAAGAAAAGGCTCTTGTTTAGAAAGAAGAGGAGGCTGGGGATATGTTCTTGGTGATGAAGGCAGTGGATATGCAATTGGCAGGAAAATGCTGCGATTGTTTGTGAAACAGGCAGACCATAGAGCTACTCCTTCTCACTTGTTTCAGGAAGTTATGCATTTGTATGATTTAAAAGATCCTTCAGAATTGATTGGAAAAATCATGGAAGATGGGAAAGTGAATCGTACGCTTGTGGCGCAATGTGCATCACTTTGTGATAAAGATGGAGTTTTAGAAGAAGTGCGAATGATACTGGAAGAGCAGGCAAAACAGGTTGCGGAAATGATCAATTCGTTTAGAGAAGACATGCCCGTTGTGATTACTGGCGGTATGTGTCATAACAAAGCATTTATGTCTTGCCTAGAGAAATATCTGGATTCATTTGAAGTTGCACAACATGAACCTGTATATGGTGCTTATGTATATGCAAAGGAAAAGACGTTATGAAGTTACATAGCGTCTTTTAATATCCTTGTGTTTTATCAACAATATTTTCTAATGGTTCTTTGTTGATGAAATGTAACAGGTTTTTATGGAAAATATGAATGACATTGTCATAGTTTGCCTGTGCGTTGAATCGACCAGAAATATGTGGTGTGATATATACATTTTCAACATTCCAAAGATCCATATTCTTAGGAAGTGGTTCATATTCTGTAACATCTAAGCAGGCAGCACGTAAATGCTTTTCTTTCATGATACGTACAAGATCCTTTGTGACGATTGCAGAACCTCTTCCAACATTGATGATCATTGCACCTTGTTTGATTTGATGCAGTCTTTCATAGTTGAATAAATGCTTCGTCTGTTCTGTTTCTGGAAGAGAGAGTGCGATGACATCTTTATCTGCTAATACATCATCAATTTTATCGAATGTATAAATGTCTTCTAGATAGTCTGGTAAATCATGTTTTGTACGTGTCAAACCATATACTCTGGCTCCTAGTGTATGCATGAGTTTTGCGTATGCAGAGCCAATATTTCCCATGCCGATGGATAATACTTTGAGTTGCGAAATTGTTGGGACAGAGCCTAGGTTGGTCCATTCGTGTTTTTGGGCAACTTTTTCATATGTAAACAGGTTTTTGTATACCGCAAGTGTGCAAGCAAGCATGTGTTCACTGATGGCTTCGTTGTATGCTCCTTTTGCGTTTGTTAACACAATGGAATCAGAAATTGAGCAATATGCATTTGCACCAGCGGAATCTAGCTGGATCCACTGCACAGAAGTATTTTTGATCATGTCTAAATCTGGATTTCCAAAAACAATGTCAATGTCTTTGAAATCTTCTTTTGTGACGGATTTTTTTTCTTTGAAAATACATTCAATTCCTGTATCTAAAAATTGTTGTTTCTTGTTTTCTTCGATTGGTGTTAAAAATAAAGCTTTCATAGTAAGTTACCTCTGGTGCATTATAACATCAATCTTTTCTTTGAATAGTAATTACGCATGAGCAAGAAAAGTTGCAGAAAATATAGAAAATTTGTGATAATGAAATACAAATTTGAATGACAATA
>QQXM01000096.1 GCA_014610835.1 Erysipelotrichaceae bacterium 7770_A6 | reverse complement strand
TATTTCATCAAAAAAAGAGCCTTACATGTTGCCATGTAAAACTCAAAAATTCTTGGTTATGCTTAACTTAATGACATTGGTTGTTATGCAACTCTACTTTCTTTATCTGATAAGTATACAAATGCCAGGAAGCCTGGACCAACATGGCATCCAATCACAGGACCTAATTCCTGAATGGAAATGGAAGCATCTGGGTATTTTTCTTTGAGTAAGCCAGCGAGCTTTTCAGCTTCTTCTAAATCATCTGAATGACCAACAATGAACTCTTTTGCATTGGCTGGATCTAAATCATGATCGATTTCGGCAATCATTTCTTTGATTGCTTTTTTCTTTCCACGAATTTTAGCGTGTGCAACAAGTTTTCCTTCATCATCAATATGAATGAGCGGCTTGATCGATAGAAGGGAGCCAATCATTGCGGAAGCATTGGAAAGTCTTCCACCACGTCTCAACCATTCTAGATCATCGACTAAGAAACGATGAGAAATTCTAAACTTGTTATTTTCAATCCAGCTATAAACTTCATCCATGGATTTTCCTTCATTTTTTAATGCAACTGCTTTTTTTAGAAGAAATGTCAGTCCCATCGTAACACATCTAGTATCAACAATGACTAAATTGTTATCTGGAAATTCTTCCTGGATATCTTCATATGCACGCTGTGAATTGAAGTAGGAAGAGGATAATGCCTTATCCATATCTAAGAATAGAATATTTTTATTCTTTTCTAATAGTTCTTTAAAGAATTCATAATAAGCATACGCAGTAATTTGAGATGTTTTTGGCTGATGCCCTTCACGCATTTCATGGAAGAGTGCATGTTTTGTTTCAGCTCTGCAATCATCAATATATACTTTTTCATTGACTTCAAATGTGTATGAAATCATAGGAATGTTGTTTTCTTCAAGCCATTCTCTATCTGCATCACATGTAGAAGCTGTAGCAATAATAAAATCTTCCATGGTACCCTCCTGAATCATATTTTATATTTTAACTGTAATGTATGATTAAACACAAGCAGTTTGTAGTTTTTCTCTAGCAACGGCAAGCATCAGCTTGATTCGATTTTCCTGGTTGACCTTTGTTGAAGAAGGGTCGTAATCGACTGCAGTGATATTTGCCTCTGGATATTTTTCACGAATCTTATTTGTTACGCCTTTACCGGCAATATGGTTTGGCAGACATCCAAATGGCTGCGCACAGATAATATTAGAATATCCATCTTCAATGAGTTCCACCATTTCCGCACATAGCAGCCATCCTTCACCCATTTTTACGCCAAGAGATAAAATGCCTTCTGGTTTTTTCATGAGCTGTTTAAATGGACCAGCACCATAGAAGCCAGCATCTTTCATTGCTTTTGCACAGGCCTGTCCAACAGAATCTAATACATTTAACAGCTTTTCGGCCATAAATCCAAATGTCTGATTCATATTGTATAGTTTGGCATCTAATGCAAAGTTTGCACAACAATAATTAATATATCCCATGATACCAGGCATATTGACTTCACATCCTTCTTTTTCCAGAAATTCCTGCAAGCCATTATTGCCAAGTGGAGAGAACTTCACAAAAATTTCTCCAACAACACCAACTTTAACTTTCTTTTCTGATTTTCGTTCAATTTTTTTTGCATCGTTAGCAATTTTCACAAAATTCTTTTTCATCGCATGGATAGAGTAGTTTTTATTTTCATGCATCCATACACCAATTTCATGGATCCATTGATTACACCATGCTTCAGTTTGTCCTGGATGTACTTCATAGGGAATGATCTGGTTTCTTAATGCGGCAATTTCATCTCCATAGAATGCACACGCAATTAGTTTTCTGACTAAAGTTAATGTTAGTGGTAAAGAAGAAGATGATTCTAAGCCTGTTGGATTGATAGAAGCAACAGGAATATAGCCATATCCAGCTTTTACCAAAGCTTTTCTTAACAGTTTGATGTAATTGGATGCTCTGCATCCGCCACCAGACTGAGAAATCAGTAATGCGGTATGATGGAGATCATATTTACCACTGTTTAATGCATCAATGAATTGACCAATGATGAGAAGTGCAGGGTAACATGTATCATTATGTACATATTTCAAACCTAGCTGTGCAACTTCACTGCCACTGTTATTGAGTACTTCACAATGAATACCTTCAGAGTCCATTGCTTTTTGAATGCATTGAAACTGTAATGGTGCCATATTTGGGAAAAGGATCGTATAATCCTTTAACATATCTTTTGTGAAATTTGGAGTTAAATATTCCATGGATTTATACCTCCTCTTCTCTTTCCTTTAATGCCGCAAATAAGGAACGGATACGAATGTTGACCGCACCTAGATTTGTAATCTCATCGATTTTTAACTGTGTATAGAGTTTGTTTCCTTCGTGCAGAATTTCACGCGTTTCATCAGTTGTAATTGCATCTAAGCCACACCCAAAGGATACAAGCTGTACAAGATTCATATCATTCTGTGTCGTGCAGTATTTTGCTGCAGCGTACAGTCTAGCGTGATATGTCCATTGATTTAATACATTTGTATGGAATGGCTTGATCAAATCAGAAATAGAATCTTCTGTAATCACACAGGCATTCTGTTTTATGATCAGCTTATCAATACCATGATTGACTTCAGGATCAATGTGATATGGTCTGCCTGCCAGGACAATAATTCTCTTTCCTTGCTTTCTTGCTTCTTTGATCATTTCTTTTGCTTTGTTTCTTGTATCCGTCATATGTGCTTCATATTCTGCATATGCCAGTTTGATTGCATTAGAAATCAGTTTTTTATCATTGATATGGAATGTTTCTTTCACGTAAGAAATAAATTTCTTTTCAAATGTTTTTCGATTGGAAATATCAATGAATGGATCTAAGAATGTTGTATGTTTGAGTACAAGCATATTATCTTTCAGAGTTTCTGGATAGTATGCAACGATTGGACAGTTATAGTGATTCTCTCCTTTATGTTCATCTACGTTATATGACAAACATGGATAGAAGATATAATCCACATTCTGCTGTATGAGCCATTCCATATGTCCATGTGTCAGTTTAGCTGGATAGCATGCGGTGTCACTTGGAATTGTACCTTGTCCACTTTGGTACATTGCACGTGTACTGAAAGGGGAGACAACTACTGAATAGCCCAATGATGAAAATAATGTATGCCAGAATGGCAGTAATTCATACATGTTCAGTACCATTGGGATACCAATCGTTCCTCTTGTGCCATTTGTCTTTTTGTTTCTATATGCATCTAATGCTTTTAACTTATACGCATACAGGTTGAAACAATCATCACTTGCTTTTCCTGTGACTGGTTTTTCGCATCTGTTGCCAGAAATAAATTTTTTCCCATCATGGAACGTATTGATTGTCAATTGACAATGATTTCCACAGCCTTGACATTGAATCGACTGTGTCTTGATTGTAAAGGCTTCTAATTCTTCTTTGGATAACATACTGGAGAGGGTACCTTGCTTTGAATGAGCCTTGCCATACAGCGCAGCACCATATGCACCCATGAGCCCTGCGATATCCGGACGAATGACATCAACACCCATTTCTAATTCAAATGCGCGTAATACTGCTTCGTTATAGAATGTCCCACCTTGTACAACAATATTTTTTCCTAACTGTTCTGGTGAAGAACAGCGAATGACTTTATATAAGGCATTTTTTACAACAGAAATTGCTAGACCAGCAGAAATACAGTCAACAGTAGCGCCATCTTTCTGTGCCTGTTTGACAGAAGAATTCATAAATACTGTACAGCGGGATCCTAGATCGACTGGATTTTTGGCGAAGAGTGCCATCTTTGCAAAATCTTCTACTTTATAGCCTAAAGCCTGTGCGAATGTCTGCAGAAAAGAACCACATCCACTTGAACAAGCTTCATTTAAGAAAATATCTGAAATCGCACCATCTTCAATCTTGAAACACTTCATATCCTGTCCGCCAATATCGATAATAAAATCTACGTCTGGACGGAAATGTTTGGCAGCAGTAAAGTGCGCAACGGTTTCTACAAGTCCAAAATCACAATGTAAAGCATGCTTCATGAGCTCTTCCCCATAGCCAGTTGAAGTTAAAGAAGCAACTTTCATATTTGGATGTTGTGCATATAGTTTTTGTAATGTTTGAATCACAAGTGGCAATGGCTGACCGTCATTAGAACGATAATCAGTAAATAATAGATTTGCATCATCATCAATCACCGCAATCTTGATCGTTGTAGAACCGGAATCAATTCCAATGTGTACGGGACCTGTCTGATCCGTAAAAGGAATTCTTCCGACAGATGCTTTTGCATGACGGTTTCTAAATTTCCAGTATGCATCACGATCTTTAAATAATGGCGGCAGGGATGCAAATTCTTGTGTATTTGCATATTGATCTAAAGAAGCGATGACTTGCGATACATCAAATGCCTGATCTGCGTAATAGGCTGCACCAAGCGCAACGAATAACAATGAATTGTCAGGACATGTGCCTTGTACATGTAATGTGCGATCAAAGCTGTCCCTTAAACATTTTGAAAATGTTAATGGACCACCAAGATACAGGATATTTCCTCTGATTGGTCTACCTTGTGCTAAACCAGCAATGGTTTGATTGACAACTGCCTGGTAAATGGACGCGGCAATATCACTTGCTTTAGCACCTTGGTTAATGAGTGGCTGCACATCACTTTTCGCAAATACACCACATCGAGAAGCAATTGTATACGTTCTTTCTGCTTTTAAAGCTTCCTGATCCATTTCATTTGGCGTAAGTTTTAACAGTGTTGCCATCTGATCAATAAATGCACCTGTACCGCCTGCACAGGATCCATTCATACGAACTTCGACACCATTTGTTAAAAAGAGAATCTTTGCATCTTCTCCGCCAAGTTCAATAATGACATCTGTGTCAGGTTCACATCGTTTTGCGGCAACTCTTTCCGCATAGACTTCCTGTACAAAAGGGACAGCGCAAGAATCTGCCAATCCCATTCCTGCACTTCCTGATATCGCAAGAATTGTCTTTTCATTATGCAGGAATTCATCATTGATCTTTGTTAAAAGTGCTTTGGTTTTTTCAATGATGTGGCTATAGTGTCGATCGTAAGAAGAATATAATATTTGATCATTTTCATCTAGAACAACACATTTGATAGTCGTAGAACCGATATCTAATCCAACTCTCATGACATTCCTCCTGTTAAAAAACGTACCTATTTTAATGAAAATACTTTCTTTTATCAACGGAAATGTTTCTGAAATTTGACATTCAAAGTACATTGTATTTATGAAAATAAGATGAAATATACATTGAAGACTGCTATCATAGATGCATTAGAAAGAAGAGGAATACGCTATGAGGACACCTTACCGTTATGACTATGTAGGAAGTTTTTTAAGACCAGAAGCTTTGAAAGAAGCTAGAAGCAAATTTGAAAATGGAATCATTGATGCTGCTGCTTTAAAAAAAGTTGAAGATGCATGTATTACAGATCTTGTGAAGAAGCAGAAACAGGCAGGCTATCATTTTATTACAGATGGAGAATTCAGAAGAACATGGTGGCATATGGATTTTTTCTGGGGACTTAATGGAATTGAAAAAGTTGATACAAAAGATGGTTTACATTTCCATGGAGAAACAACAAAGAATCAAAGTGCAAAGATTGTTTCTAAGATTTCTGGAACAAATCATCCTTTTGTTGAAGACTTCAAATTTGTAAAACAGTTTGAAGAAGAAGGTATTGAAGTAAAGCAGACAATCCCTGCACCTACACAATTACTTGCACAGCTAAGACTTCCTGAATTCAAAGCTGAAAATGATGCAGTATATCCAGACCAGGATGATCTAAAAAATGATATTGTCAAAGCATATGGTGAAGTCATTGATGAATTATATGAAGCTGGATGTAGAAATCTACAGTTAGATGACTGTACATGGACATTATATGCTGATCCTGATATGTGGAAAACATTTGGTTTAACGGAAGAAAAGCTGAAAGAAATCTGTGAAGAAGGTGTTGCTTTAAATAATGCTGTTCTTGCATACAAGAAAGAGGATATGGTTATCAATACACATGTATGTCGTGGAAATTTCCATTCTACATATGCAAATGTTGGACCATATGATCCAGTTGCTCCATACTTATTTGCAAAAGAAAATGTGGATGCATTCTATCTGGAATATGACAGTGATAGAGCAGGTGGTTTTGAACCATTGAAGTTTGTTCCAGATAATAAGAAAGTTGTTTTAGGCTTGATTACTAGTAAAACAGGGGAATTAGAAGATGCTGATGCAGTGATTCGTCGTATTCATCAGGCTGCACTCTATCATCCATTAGAGAATCTGTGTTTATCTCCACAATGTGGATTTGCTTCTACAGAAGAAGGAAATAAATTAACAGAACAAGAGCAGTGGGCTAAACTTGCATTGATCAAGGAAATTGCTGAGAAAGTATGGAAGGATTGTTGAAATGAATCGTATTGAAAGAAATCATCTTTTGAAAGAATGGATCTTTAAAAGATCTGCCTATAGTATGGCACTGGCAATCATTGATATTGATAAGCAGACCGTTGCTCCAAGTGGTGGAAATGCATATCGTGATGAAAGAGCTGCTTTTTTAGCTGGGGAATTATTTTCTATTGAAACGGATGAAAGTATGCTTCCTGTTTTAGAAGAAATGCAGAATGATGAAGAGGAAGAGCCATATTTAAGAAGAGCTGCCTTTCTTTATCAAAAGGAAATGCGTAAAACACTTTGTATTCCCAAAGATGAATTTGTTGCTTTAGAAGAATTGAAGAGTGTATCTTATACAAAATGGCTGGAAGCAAAAAGAAATAATGATTATACGATCTTTGAACCATATTTGAAGAAAATCATTGAAGCAAAAAAGAAAGTCTATGCTTATAGAAATGATACAAAAGATCTGTATGATCAGATGCTCGATGATTTTGAACCAGGTATGAACCAGGAAAAGTATGATGTATTCTTTAATGCACTGAAAGAAAAGCTTGTTCCTTTGATTCAAAAGGTAACAGAAGCAAAGCAGATTGATGATCATTTCTTATTTGAAGAATATCCTGTAGAAGAACAGAAGAAGTTCATGGATCATCTTTTACAATATCTTCACTTTGATCCACAATGGGGATACCAGAATGAAACAGAACATCCATTTACATCATGGACTTGTGAGAATGACTGTCGTACAACAACGAAATATCTTGTAGATAATGTGATGTCTGCAATCTTTTCTACTGTTCATGAAGTAGGTCATGCTTACTATGAACATGATTGTGATCCTAGATTTGATGGAATGATTCTTTCTGATGGTATTTCTAGCGGAATGCATGAATCTCAAAGCAGACTTTGTGAAAATTATTTAGGAAGAAGAAAGTCTTTCTGGGAATATAATTATCCATATCTTCAAAAACAGTTTCCACAGCAGCTGAAAGATATTTCTTTAGATACATTTATGAAAGCAGTGAATGTCTCTAGACCATCTCTTGTACGTACAGAAGCTGATGAATTGACATATCCAATGCATATTCTTGTGCGCTATGAAATTGAAAAGGGTCTGTTTAATGGTTCTATCAGTGTAGAAGGACTGGATCAAACATGGGCAGATATGTATGAGAAGTATTTAGGTGTGCGACCTGTGAATGCAAGTGAAGGTATTTTACAGGATGTACACTGGTCCTGTGGAGAATTTGGGTATTTTCCAACCTATGCACTAGGTTCTGCATTTGCTGCACAGTTTGTTAAGAAAATGCAGGAAGAAATAGCCGTAGATGATTTGTTAAGTAATAATCACTATGATACAGTCATAGAATGGTTGAAGAAGAATATTCATCAATATGGCTGTATGTATGATGCGGATGAAATCATGCAGAAGGCAACAGGTGCATCTTTTGATGTGAATGTGTATATTGAATATTTAACAAGGAAATATACGGAGTTGTACGATTTATGAAGGAACTAGTTGAAAGAATTAAAGCGGATGGGCAGATATTAGATGGAAATATCCTGAAAGTAGATGGATTTTTAAACCATCAGATTGATATTCATTTAATGAAGCAGATTGGGCAGGAATTCTATCGCTTATATAAAGATGAAAATATCACGAAGATATTAACAATTGAAGCAAGTGGCATCGCAATTGCATCTTTTGTTGCAGATGCATTTGATGTTCCACTCTTATTTGCGAAAAAGTCACAGTCTACAAATCTTGGATCGGATGTATATACATCCAAAGTGTATTCTTATACACATAATCGTGAATATACAATTACAGTATCTAAGAAATATATGCATGAAAATGACCGTTTCTTGATTATTGATGACTTTATGGCAAATGGATTAGCAATGCAGGGACTGATTGATGTTGTAAAACAGGCAAATGCAGAAGTTGCAGGTGTTGGTATCTGTATTGAAAAGAGCTACCAGGATGGTGGTAAACTGACACGCAGCAAAGGAATTCGTGTTGAATCATTGGCAAAGATCAAATCCATGGAAAATGGCGTAATTGAATTTGAAGAAGAGTAACCAGATGAAAACCATCTGGTTATTTTTTTATGATTAAATGTATATTTCATGAAAAAACTATTGACGTACAGTGTTAGTTCCATTAAACTAACTATGTGTTAGATAAAACTAACCATAGATGGAGGCAGTATATGTTACCTTTAACATTTGCAGAAATTGGAACAGAAGTAACAATTCAGTTAGTAAAAGGAAAACCTGAAACAAAGAAACATCTGGAAGATCTTGGATTTGTGACAGGCGGAAAGGTTCAAATCGTTTCTAAAAACGGTGGCAATCTGATTGTGAACGTGAAAGAAACAAGACTTGGTCTAGACCAGTCTATGGCTAGTAAGATCATGATCTAGTGGAAAGGGGATACACATGACATTAAAAGAAGCAAAAGTAAAATCCACTGTGAAAGTTGTAAAACTCCATGGCGAAGGAGCAGTGAAAAGAAGAATCATGGATATGGGCATCACAAAGGGTGTTGAAATCTATGTTAGAAAAGTTGCTCCACTAGGAGATCCAGTAGAAGTAACTGTACGAAACTATGAATTATCTCTTCGTAAAGATGATGCACAGTTGATTGAAGTTGAACTTGTAAAGTAAGAAAAGCTAACTATATAAAAGTCAACAGAAATTGATGAAAAAGTTTGAAAATGAAATTCTTTGAACAAGTTAGTTTCA
>QQXM01000095.1 GCA_014610835.1 Erysipelotrichaceae bacterium 7770_A6 | reverse complement strand
GAAATAACAAAATTACTGTTCCTGTAGACATCAGACTGGATATAGTCATTTTCTTTGGCAATAACAGAGAGAGCACGGTAAACCTGATGAATATCATATTTTGGCGGTTCAAGCAGTGATTTGCAGAAGGAATAGGAAGACAGTTTGCTTGAAGGAGAAAGAATACGTGCAAAGATCAGATCAGAGAGAATACTGTTCAGATCGAAGTCAAAGCTGTATCTGTTTCTGATGTTCCTGCAGGTATTGTCAAGACGCAGCTGCGTATAGAGGGAACTGCAGGAACAGATAGCCGCAGTTGCAGGAGGAAGGTACATCCTTTTCAATTCTCTGATTCGGAAGTAGTCAATGGGTGATCTTTGCATTGGCTGCTTTTTCTTCATCGGTAAGTGATTTTGCACGCTGCCGTGCCCAGGCAATGA
>QQXM01000094.1 GCA_014610835.1 Erysipelotrichaceae bacterium 7770_A6 | reverse complement strand
TGGTATATATAAATTAGCTCATCCAGCTGAGTCAAATCTATATACATCTCCTTTCTCTTCCGGCTTAGTATCGGCCCGGAAACCGAGTAAAATTGAGATTGTGAATGCGTACTTGTATCTCATATTCTTGTAGCTTTGACTACGTGGAGAATTATCTGGCCGCTTCATTGTATGGAAACTGTAATTAGTTAGATGAGCCCTTCTTTTATTGAAGTGAGTTCACATTTTGAACCATATTCTCTGATACTTTTGAAACGGCGATACTGGTATCCGTCACTTATATTTTTGAAAGGAGTAATACCATGATTAACATCGGTATTGATGTCGGTAAATTCAAGCATTGCGCTTCTGTCATGGATGACAAGACCGGCGAGATTCTTTTAAAACCTTTTTTCTTCAATAACGATCAGAAAGGCTTTAATCTTTTCTATTCCAAAACCAAACAGTATATTCATAGAAAACATGCCGTTGGTATGGAAGACACTGGTCATTACATGATCAATCTTACAGATTTTCTTTTGGACAAAAAGTTCACTGTTAGATTTATCAATCCCAGGTCTACATGCCTTAGACGAAAGAACTTGGTATGTCTGCCAAGAACGATCGTAAAGATTCTATCCTCATTGCAGAAATGCTCAGTGAGAAAAAATTCTGGAGATCTGTAACTCGCACAACACAAGAAACTGATAAGCTTCGTGAAATCACACATCTGTATCATCAGTTACAGGAACAGCAGAATGAAGATATGAATCGTCTTCAGCGTGCTTTGGATATTGTCTTTCCAGAAGTAAACAAGCTCTCCTGGACACGCTATTCCAAGGCCTACATGCAATTCTTAGCCAAATATCCTACTGCTACTTCTATTGCCTGTGAAGACATCCGCAATCTACGTAATGCACTTAAAACTGACGGACGTGGCAGACAGTGTAAACTTACTGCTGAAAATATCAAAGAAGCTGCCAAATGTTCTGTTGGTGAAGATAACATTGCTGTCGCACTCGAAGTGCAGTCAATCATAGCTATTATCAACACCCGTAAACAACAGGTTGAAAACCTGGAAAAAAAAATAGAAGAATTCAGCCTGAAACTAAACTCTCCTATCATTTCCAATCCCTGGCATTTCTCACATAACAGGAATGACCATCATTGCGGAGATTGGTGATATTCACGATTTTTCAGACGCCGCACATCTGATATCTTATGCCGGCATGGAGCCTCTCGTACACCAGTCTGGGAAGTACGACGCTGCGCATATGCCAATATCCAAGCACGGATCTCGGTACTTGCGCAAAGCATTGTATCAAGCGGTTTTTACCGTCTGTAAATATTGCCCAACCTTCAATGCTTATTATACTAAGAAACGTAATCAAGGTAAAACATATCGTTGTGCACAAGGTCATTGTGTACGTAAGCTGTTACGTGTCATATACAAGCTTTTAGCGAACAATATTGCATTTGATGAAAATCTAGTCAAATAATTGACAGATACTTACAGAATAATCAATCACATAGTCAAAACTACAACTGTAGTTGTTTTAATAGTACTTTATTCACAATTTCAAAGATCTGTTTGGGAATTTGCTGGATTTGTTAACAT
>QQXM01000093.1 GCA_014610835.1 Erysipelotrichaceae bacterium 7770_A6 | reverse complement strand
GTCCAATTGGTATAGCCGTTTGCGTTCTTCTTGATGCATTTGATGATTGAATTCCTGTTTTCAATGATCGCATTGTTCATTTTCTTTTCCTGAGCTGCCACATGGCCTGTGCTCTGATCAATCTGATATTCATATCCTGCGATGTGAAAGGAATTGATGATTTCCTTTCTCCATTTTTTCAGTGTCTTCGCAAATGCATTCATCTCTGTCACAGATGAATCATCGAA
>QQXM01000092.1 GCA_014610835.1 Erysipelotrichaceae bacterium 7770_A6 | reverse complement strand
CCTGAATTCATCATTATCAGAGTACAGCGTGTCTTCTGCACGCACTGCCACAGAACACATGCACTTCTTCCTGATCTGTGGATACCTCGTTCTCCGGTTCCTGTTTCACTTGTTTCAGTTATTGCTTCTCTTTCTCATCATCAGTTCTCTGCTTTCCAGAACACCTTCTATCCTCTGACGGACAGATTCCTGTATTCACTTATCAAACGGTTCAGAAAGATTTCACAGGATGCTCATCCTCTCTTGCGCATTTTTTCTCTCTACCAACATGACGGAGACACTTTTTTCCTTCTGGATGCTTTTTAATGTTCACGTAAGGAGACTATCATCTTATGTTTGATGAAAATAAAGAAAAACAATTCATACTGCAGCTTTTCAACCTCGAATACAGTGACGTTCAGGAAGTAAGCTGTATTCGTGCTGGAAACACCGTCATTATCGACATTATTCTTGTTTCTGATCCTGTTCCGTGCCCGATATGCGGATGTGATCAGCCACACATCAAGAACTACGTCACCAAGAACATTACCCACTCCGTTCTTTCCGACAGGCGATGCACTCTCAGATATCATGCACGGAGATATGTCTGTCCGGTGTGCGGGAAAACGTACTACGAGCACAATCCGTTTGTCTTCAAATCAATGAAGATTTCCGCTCTTACCGTCTACAACATCCTTAATGATCTGAAAAATTACAACGAGACATTCTCTTCCGTTGCGAAAAGATACTATATCTCTTCTACTACGGTCGCCTCCATCTTTGATTCTCACGTGGACATGAAGAGGAAGAAACTGCCGGAAATGATCAACTTCGATGAAGTAATATGCCTTCAGATCTGACGATTCCAAATACGTGTGCGTGCTTCTTGACTTCAAGACGCATGATCCGATCGACGCGCTTCCTTCAAGAAGATATGACTATCTTCATTCCTATTTCATGCGGATACCGAAGGAAGAGCGCGACAATGTCAGATATGTCTGCTCCGACATGTATGACTGCTACCGTTCAATTGCCAGGACATGCTTTCCGAACAGTGTGTGTATTGTGGATCATTTCCATCTGTCACAGGAGCTCGGCAGGCGCATAGATTCCGTGCGCATCAGGACGATGAAGAAATACTCAGGAAACAGGAA
>QQXM01000091.1 GCA_014610835.1 Erysipelotrichaceae bacterium 7770_A6 | reverse complement strand
TAAAACCATTGTAGCAAAAAAGAACAGACTGTCGAATCTGTTCTATGTTAGACAAGCAGTTGCGTCAGCAACTTTTTTTAGGTGCGTAGTCTAATGGCAGATCATTTCTTGGACCGTGGTAAAGAATATCCCCTAGACAAAGAATATAGTCTGGTGTGTGGAAATCGTATGCGTTTTTGATTGCTTCTGCACCTGAGAGTGCACCATGAATATCACTGACAACTAAATATTTCATTTTTGTACCTCGTGTTGTGATACTATAGTATCACAATTCAAATGGATAGTATTCTTGTGTTGATTTCTGTGTATATTTTCACAATTCATTGCGTCAAATTAAAAAAAACATGAGATAATGTTCATGCTTGAAAAGGAGATTAAAAATATTTATGGCAAAACCAGTAGTATTAGTAGTCATGGATGGCGTAGGCTGGACAGACAAAGACAATGGTAATGCAGTAATGCATGCTTACAAACCTCAGATTGAGGAATTGATGACAAAGTGGCCTCATACAACAATCAAAGCAAGTGGTGTTGCGGTAGGTCTACCTAGTGATGCAGATATGGGTAACTCTGAAGTTGGACACAATGCTTTAGGTTGTGGTCAAATCTATTCTCAGGGTGCAAAGTTAGTAAATGAATCTATTGAAAGTGGAGATATCTACAAGGCATCTGCCTGGGTAGGTGCAGTTGATTACTTAAAAGAACATAATGGTAAATTACATTTTGTTGGTTTACTTTCTGATGGTAATGTACATTCCAATATTTCTCATTTGATCGCTATGATCAAGGAAGCTAAGAAGGAAGGCGTTAAGGAAGTTAGAGTTCATGCTTTACTGGATGGACGTGATGTTCCTGAAACAAGTGCATTACAGTATGTTGATCAGCTGGAAGAAGTATTCAAGGAATTGAATGATGATACATTCCATGGATGCATCGCCAGTGGTGGTGGACGTATGGAAATCACAATGGACCGTTATGAAGCTGACTGGTCTATGGTTGAAAGAGGCTGGCATATCCATGTTATGGGTGATGGCAGAAAGTTTGCTTCATGCAAAGAAGCTATCGAAACATATAGAGCAGAAGGTAACTACACAGACCAGTATCTTCCTGGATTCGTTATCGCTGATGGCGAAACACCTGTTGGTACAATTGATGATGGTGACTCTGTAATCCTTTATAACTTCAGGGGCGATAGAGCTGTTGAATTCTCTAAGTGCTTTGATGATATGGATACATTTGACAAGTTTGATATGGTTAAGAAGCCAAAGGTATACTATGCTGGTATGCTTCAGTATGATGGAGACCTTAAGCTTCCTAAGAACTTCCTTGTTGAACCACCACACATTGAACATACAATGTCTGAATTCTTAGTTGAAAAGGGTGTTCATAGCTATGCTGTCAGTGAAACACAGAAGTTTGGTCATATGACATATTTCTGGAATGGTAACCGTTCTGAAAAGTTCTCTGATGAATTAGAAGTATGGGAAGAAGTACCATCTGATGTGATTCCATTTGATCAGAAGCCATGGATGAAGGCTACTGAAGTTACTGAAAAGATGGTTGATGCAATTGCCAGCGGCAAGTATCAGTTCATCAGATGTAACTATCCAAACGGTGACATGGTAGGTCATACAGGTAACTATGAAGCTACAATTATCGGTGTAGAAGCTGTTGATCTCAACCTCAGAAGAATTATGGATGCTTGTAAAAAGTATGACTATACAATGCTTGTTATGGCTGATCATGGTAACTCTGATGAAATGATCGATAAGAAGGGCAATCCTAAGACATCTCATTCCTTAGCTGTTGTACCATTTGCAGTATACAATGGACCAGAAGGAACAGAATGCAAGGAAGGCGATTTCGGTCTTGCTAACGTAGCTGCTACTGTATGTAAGATCCTCGGTTACGAAGATTATCCAACACAGTGGTTAGAACCAATCATTAAGTAAAAATGAACAAGAGGCGCAAGCCTCTTTTCTTTTTGTATCGTTAGATGTAAAATAGCGCATAAAAATCAGGAGTCGATCATGGAATATTTTACACAGTTTTATTTAGATCAAGAAAAAGATATGATTGTTGAATTATATAAGGAACAGGATCATTTGTTCTATATTTTGCGTACACCAAACCATACAACTGGAAATCTGATCAGTAACCTTGCAAAGATGTGTGATTTAAAGATTTCTTTTGATGATGCAGGTTTGAAGATAATCAAAGGTGAAATTCCATGTTACTACAATGATGAAGGAAATCTTGTATATATTTTTCGCTTAAAGGATACAAAGGTTGCGAATATTTATCCAAATGGAATGATTGAAAGAAAAGCTTCGATTCCTGCAATTTCTAAAACATTGATGTCTCAGACAAAAAACTATCAGCTAGATTTTCAGAAGACAGTTGTTAAGACATTTATTCAAAGAGAATATAAGTTTCATACAGATCTGCATACACATATGAATGCAAATCTGACGGGAGATATGCTGATTGCATTGGGAATCAAACATCAAATTCTCTATCCATACTACTATGTCAAAAAATTAAAACTGAAATGTAGTGCATCTCAGATTGATGCTTTAGAAAAACAGAGAAGTGCTGTTGCGAAAACATTTGAAAATTCCAGTCTGGAAGGTAAATATCTGCAGCGTAGAATTGATGATACGACATATATTAATTTCGCAGATCTTATTTTAAATAATATTGAAAATGCTGCGTATAACATTCCTCGGATTCGTAATTCATTAGCTGTCATGAAAGATGGACAGGCTGTATTTACAAATCTTGAAAAAGTGTATTTATATCGCTATGTCTTTACAAAAGGAATCATAGCAGAAAAGAAGATTCCATTGGAACATATTGATGAAATAAATGATCATGATATTCAAATGTTATTAAAGCAGATGCTTTTAGATAAAACAAATCCTGTATATCAGAACAATTCATTATTCCAGGATAAGTTATTATGGATTGCGAGAAAATATCAGAAGGAAGGCATCCAGTATGTAGAAATATCTGATACAACGCTTGTTAAAAAAGAAGCATCGATTCATATGTTAGAAGAAGTACATTCTGTGATGCCTGCTGTTTATCAGGAAACAGGTGTCATGATTCGTTTTCTTGCATCTTTTCGTCGTATTCCATTAACAATTGTCAGAGATTCTATCAGTGCAAATAACTACAAAGATAATCTAGAAGCATTGTATGGTGTGATGATGGATCCATATGTTGCGGGCAGTGACATTGTTGGAGAAGAAATCAATGATATTCGTGAATTAAAACCATTGATTCAAGAAATTACTCATCTAGCATCTATGGATGATTCTTTTGTCATTCGTATTCATGCAGGAGAAAATGATTCCTTGCGTGATAATGTATATAACAGTATTCGCTGTGTCGAAGAATCTTTAGAAAAGAATCAGAAGATGCCGCATGTTCGTATTGGTCATGGTTTATATACTGCCAATCTATCTACGGTAAAGGGAAAAGCATTTTTAGAATATTTGAAAGAGAAGGATGTTGTATTAGAGTTCCAGATTACTTCGAATGTGCGCTTGAATAATCTTTCAGATTTGTCAAAGCATCCATTAAAACAGTATTTACATGCAGGTGTAGATTGTGTTCAGGGAAGTGATGGTGGTGCATTGTATGGAACAAACTCCATTGATGAACAGCTGTCACTGGAAAAAATTCTGCAATTGACAAATGATGACCTTGCTAAAATGTGTGAGAGTGAAAAGAAGATCATTGCTTTTTCAATGCATGCTTTTATAGAAAAGAAAAAGAAACTCGAACATGCATTAAAGACATCTTCTATGGAAACGTTGTATGCAGAAAGAATGCAGTCATATCACGTAGATGATTTATCGAAAGATACATCTGAAATCTATGATTCATCTATTGTATTCAAAGACAAGATCGTCCCACTTCCAAGAGATAAATTTCCAGTCATTATTGCGGGAGGAAGTTTTAATAACGATAAGCATATTACAAAAACAAGAAAAGAATATTGTGCATTGATTGATACACTCATTGAAAAGTGTGATCCTGATAAAGCGGTGTTTGTGATTGGTGCATCACTGAAAGGCTATGAGAAATATCTGTTAGATCATGCTAAGAAATTTGAAATCTTTGCATTTGTTCCTGCTACGATTTCTAAAGCCAGACTACATGCTTTACAAAGAAGCAATGTTTCGATTCGTGTTGCAATTGAACCAAGCAGTATGGGAATCTATAAGTCAATAGCGTATGAAATCTTTAAGAGAAATGCATCTGTTTTATTAGCTCTCGATGGAAATTCCTCTGTTGTCAATCTTGTACAGGAAGCAAAGAATGCAAAGTATCCTTGTCGTATTTTTGTAAATCCACATTGTAAGATGCTGAAGAAGAAGGCAGATAGTCTATTGGGCTATGTCACTTTATTACAAGATTTCAACAATGAAGAAGATGTATTAAAATATATCCATGCGTAAAAATATATTATTTGAAAAAAAGACATCTGGTGGTACATTACGTGTCGTTGATACCGTTTTAGATGATGATGCGGTAAGCTTCTTGTTTGTGAATGATACGTATCAATCTGCGATGTATCTGAGTGAAGAAAAAAAGTATGATCTTGTATTTCCGTATATGAGAAGATTTGATTATGCTTTTTTTGTGAATCCAGAGATCCAGAATACATTTTTGATTGGTGGTGGCGGATTTGCGTATCCAAAGTTTTATGTGCATACATATGAAAATGCTGAAATTACAGTTTCTGAAATTAATACAGATGTAATTTCTGTTGCGTTTCAGTATTTTGGATTACATGATTTAAGTGAAGATGAAACAAAGAGAATGCATATTGTGAATGAAGATGGCATTGAGTATTTAAGAGAATCTAATAAGAAGTTTGATTTGATTATCAATGATGCTTTTACTGGGAAAAAAGAACAGAGAAGAGATGAAGAAAGTATTCAAATCATTCATGATGCTTTAAATGAAAAAGGAATTTACATTGTGAATGTTCCAACGGCTTTGAGTGGTCCATTTGCAAAAAAAGGCAATGCATTCCGTAAATTATTACAGAATCATTTCAAACACACTGTTTTGCTGGCAACCCAGGAAGAGAAACAACCATTTGAGAAGCAAAATGTATTAATGATTTCCAGTGATAGCGAACTATTATGAAGACAAAAGAAACGAAAAATTTAGAGAAGGCATTAGATGCCTTGAGTAAAGCAAAAAGAGAATATGGCTGTGAAGAAGTGACAATTGGATTTAAAAGCAGTGGTCATGGAGATGAAATCGTTGACTATATGACAATGGATGCAAAGGGTATCTTTAAATGTTATGAATTGAAAGTGACATTACAGGATCTTAAGACAGACAACAAGAAATCTTTTTATGGAGATTACAATTATCTTGTTGTATCAAAGAATCTCTATGCTAAAAATCCAACATGGGCAAACTATATCCCTCCATACTGTGGAATATTAGTTGGGGAAGAACTGACAGTTAAAAAACAGGCAAAGAAGAAAGAGATTTTAGATGAAACTAGAAAAATGCTGGAAGATTCTTTGTTGCGCTCTGTATTCTGGAAGTATGAAAACTATAAAGATGCAAAAGATCTATCTAACATGCGTGAATTAAAAAAGCAGATTCAGGTATGTCAGGATGCTTTGCTTGAAAAAGAAAGAGAGAACGAAAGATTAACATTTACATACCATGACTATGAGTTTTACTATCGTAAAAATCATAGAGATCCATCTTTTACTCTTGAACAGGCTGCAAAAAATGAAAGAATGCAAAGTGCATGTCGAGAAAAAGAAGGGTATACATGGATGAAAACAGATGGAAAATATGTTTGTCCATCCTGTAAGAAGGAAGCTATCTGTTGTGAAGGAATACAGCAGTTAACAGAGTTTTGTCCATTTTGTGGAACAGATCTTAGAAAGTAATATATCTATGAAGAAAATAACGATTGGAATCGTAGCACATGTAGACGCAGGAAAAACAACATGCATAGAAAGCATGCTTTTTCATGCTGGTGTGATTAGAAAAGCGGGTAGAGTAGATCATAAAGATACAGTGATGGACTTTGATGAACAGGAAAGAGGACATGGTATTACGATCTATTCAAAAGAAGCACATTTTACATGGAAAGATGCAGATGTATACGTGATTGATACACCTGGGCATGTAGATTTTTCAAGTGAAATGGAAAGAAGCTTACAGGTGCTCGATCTTGCAGTGGTGGTAATTAACGGGCAGGATGGGGTGCAGTCACATACAGAAACAATTTTCCAATGTCTGGAACATTATCATGTACCATTTATCATTTTTGTAAACAAGATGGATATTGCACATTTCACAAAAGATGAATTACTGGAAAATCTTAGAAAACATTGCAGCGATATGTGTATTGACTGGGCTTCTAGTGACAAAGATGAAATGCTTGCGATGATTGATGATGATATTCTGCAGGAATATTCACAAACTGGTGTTATTGATTTCAAAATGCTCCAGGATGCATTTTATGAAAGAAAGTGGTTTCCGGTTTTGTTTGGATCTGCTTTGAAAAATGATGGTGTGGATGCCTTATTGGATTTGATGAATGAAATTTCTAGAGAAGTTGAATATCCAGATAGTTTAGGTGGTCGTGTCTATAAGATTTCTATGGATGATGCTGGCAATCGTCTTACGCATGTGAAAATTACAGGTGGCATATTAAAAGCAAAAGATGTGATCAATGAAGAAAAAGTTGATCAGATTCGTGTATATAATGGAACAAGCTTTGTGATGGTAAAACAGGCAGAAGCTGGAATGGTTGTCTCTTTGAAAGGGATTCAGTCATTAGAAAGTGGACAGGGCATTGGTTTTGAAGAAGGTGTCAATGAACCAGTTCTAGCAGCATATATGAATTATGAACTTGTTTTGCCAAGTGGGGCAAATGCATTAGTACTTGCGGATGCATGCAAACAACTGGCCTCTATTGATCCAACACTTGCGATTAGTGTGGATGAGAAAACAAAAAGAATCCATGTACAGATCATGGGTGAGATGCAGATGGAAGTTCTGCAGAAAAAAATTGAAGAACTGTCTGGAATCAAGGTTGGCTTTTCAACAGGCAGAATCGTTTATCAGGAAACAATTAAAGAAGCAGTGGAAGGTGCTGGTCACTTTGAACCATTGCGTCACTATGCAGAAGTGCATGTTTTACTAGAACCATTGAAGCAGGGAAGTGGAAAAGAAGTAAAGAGTATTGTCAGTACAGATATGGTATCTTCTTCCTGGCAGAAAAGTATTTTGTCTGCGTTAGAGAAGAAGCAGCATCGAGGTGTATTGACTGGTTCTTTATTGACAGACGTTAGAATTACACTGGTTGCGGCAAAAGGTCATATCAAGCATACCGTTGGCGGAGATTTTCGACAGGCAGCGTGTAGAGCAGTCAGACAGGCATTGATGAAGGCAGAGTCTGTGCTGTTAGAACCTTATTATGCATTTGTTCTAGACTTGCCAAATGAATCTTTATCGAGAGCTTTATATGATCTGGAAATGAAAGGTGCACATGTAGAAGTGGATACCAATGATGATGGCTCGATGCATATTCATGGAGATGGTCCTGTCAGGACAATGATGAATTATCAGAATGAAGTAGTTTCCTATACAAAGGGAAAAGGTAGATTTCAGGCATCGTTGAAAGGATATTTTCCAACGTCACAACAAGATGAAATCGTTGCTTCCTTTGACTATCATCCTGAAAATGATTTGAAAAATCCAAGTGATTCTGTGTTCTGTGCAAATGGCAGTGGATTTAGTGTTCCATGGGATAAGGCTGATGAGTATATGCATATTCAGCCAAAGGAAGAATCGAGTGTTTCTTATCAGAATGTGCGCTACAAGGTATCGAATGAAGATCTTAGCTATATTGACTCTCTAACTGCAGGTAAAAATCGTAACCTGGAAAAAATGGAAGCAAAAAAGCGCGCACAGGAAAAAGAAAAGCAGGAAAGAGTCAGAGTGGAAGAGTTGCGAAAAGTACAGGCATCTAAAAATCTTGAAGAATTATTGATTGTAGATGGCTATAATATGATTTATGCATGGGACAGTCTGAAAGAAATTGCCTATGAAGATATTGGGCTGGCACGTGATCAGCTGATTACATATCTGTATAACTATCTTCCCTATCTGGAACATGATATATGGGTCGTATTTGATGGATATCAGGTGAAAGGTAACATTGGAACGACACTTCATAAAAAAGGATTGACGATCATTTATACAAAAGCGGATCAGACGGCAGATGCATATCTTGAAAAGAGTGCATATGATTTAAAGAACCAATATCGTGTTACGTATGCTACGAGTGATGCATTGATTCAAAATGCGGTATTTTCACAGGGAGCATTACGTATGAGTGCGAAGGAACTGGAATCTAGATTAATATTAAAGAATGTGATTTTGAAATAGAATTGAGGGAAAAAAGTATGGTAGGAGTCATTTTAACGATTGCGATATTTCTTTTTACAGGATTTATGGCTGTGATGAAAGGACAGAAATTATTTTCACTGTTTCTGACAATTTTTGCATTTAGCTTAACATTTGAAATGGTTGTTTCCACATATGGACAGACATCTACAACAATGGCAATTGCTTTGGGTGCTGCAGTTGTTGCGGCAATTCTTGCACAGTATGCTGAGAAGTTTGCGTTCTTTCTTCTGGGTGTTGTAGCGGGTGTATTTTTAGGGTATCTTCTAATTCCTTTTGTACATGGAATCAGTGGAAATCTTCAGCTTGCTGCGGTAATCATCTTTGGTGTTATTTTTGGCGCAGTTACAGCACATTTTCATAAAATCTTTATTCGTATCGCAACTGCATTTATTGGGGGAAGGATCTTAAGTATTGGTGCATTATTTACAATATTTAACATGATGCATCTAACGGATTTTGCATCCAGCGATATTTTGGCAAGTGTGAAAGCTACAAGCATGTATATGACAACAACATTTGTGAATCAATATGCAACGTATATTCTTGCAGGTGCAATCTTGTGTGCTGTGATTGGCTTTTTTGTACAGGGAAAAAGGCATTGATGTATGGCAATTCTTGTAAAACCAGAACGAAAGGAATTGTCCTTTGTGAAAAAAATACATGAAAATGTAAAGACAATGGCATTTCAGGAGCATACCGATACATATACAGAAGAACAGCTGGATAGATTGATGGATAAGATGAATCAGGATGATCCACATTTCTTCTATCGTTTTGTGTATTGTGATGGTTGTCAGGATTTTGTATCTGAAACTTCATGGAAATATGATTCTAAACTGGATGCGTATATTTGGAGCGTAATTGTACGTAGTGATCTTAGGAAAGCTGGCTATGGTCATGAATCATTACGCCTCATGAAAAAAGAAGCAGTGAAATATGAAATTCCTGCTTTTGTATGTGAAATTCATGACAGGAATGATATTGGAGAAAAGTTTTTGATTCAGGAAGGATTTCAATGCATTCATACAGAAAACAATCATAAAAGATATCGCCTGGTACTAGGAAACTAGTACTTTTCTTTTGGATTGGTCTACAATAAGTAGTATGAAACAAGAAGATGTGATTCGTTTTTATGAAGGTGATGTGAAGGGAAATGATCCATTTTATTCTGATCCTAAAGCATATGTAACGTGGAATGCACTGTTATTTCCTGGCTTTGAAACAGAGAAGGCAAGAAGTGAAGAAAACAGATATTTAAATCCTGTATTTTTGGATTATATTCCTGAAGTGATTGATATGAGTGTGCAGTTGATCCATTGCATGTCAAAAGCAAAAGAGGATCTACATGTGTATCGTGTAGAACGTTTTGTGGACTATGCATGTTTTATGAAAGAAAAGAGAATCACTTCATTTCTTTCTACTTCTACTGCAGGCTTTTTAAATGCCTATCAGGATAAAAAACAGTTAGTGTTAATGGATATTACAATTCCAAAGGGATGTTACTGTGCTGATTTTTCTATGCTTTTAAATGAATACAAAAAGAGTGAAGAAAAAGAAATCTTATTGCCACCATATTTGTCTTTTGACTGTCATGTGCTTGAGAAGCCTTTAAAGATTCAAAACATCAGTGATGGAGAAGGGAATCCTGTGAAAATCTATTGCCATATGGATATGAAAGGCTTTGATTTTCCTGTATTAGATGTTTGTGATGCATGCAATGAAAAGTATATACAGGCAGCTAAACGTGTGTATGCTGCACAGAATCATAAAGATGTTTGTGAGAAAGAAGATGTTGAAAAATATCTAACATTAAAAAAGTGGATCCAGATGGAAATTATCAAACATATAAATAATGATTGAAAACGCTTTCTGTACGATGTAAAATAATCCAGGATTTGGAGGTTTTCATGATTAAGGATGTGTTCAATTCATTGATGAATGATAAGGTCCGCACTTTTTTTTGCTGGATCACATTTACAATTACATCAATGTTTATTTTTTTGTTTTTTACAGTTGCGATGAGTGATGCCGTTGGTGTTACGATGATTCGTGGGAAAAGTGATATTCCTACGATTCTGATGGTTGCTTCTGTTATTTTATGCTCTGTTGAAATTGTATTTGCGAACGATTTCTTTATTAAAAATAAAGCAAAGAGTCTGGCAGTACGTCTGGTATGTGGGGCAACCTATACGCAGAATGCAAGTTATCTGTTATTACAGACAGTTTTAATTCTATTAGTTGCATTACCTGTGGGAATTATTGGAGGCTTATGTGCGTTGCCTTTGGTGAATGTACTGCTTGTGAATATGATGCATACAGATATTGAAATTACATTGAATTTTCAATCTGTACTATGGGCATTCATTGTCCTTGGATATGTTATTTTCTGGACATTGTTATTGAACTTATCATTTTCCTATAGAAACAGTGCAGCACAGCTGTTGAACCCAAATGGATTAAAAAATCCACAGCCAAAGGAATTGAATATTGGCGGCAAGATTGGAAAAGTGTTTGGTAAATTCCTGCATATTGCATTATGGATTGCACCAATTCTTATGTTCTACTATCAGAAACAGCTGGTACTTCCATGTACATTTGCTTCTTTAGCTGGATATGTTCTTGTATTAAATGATTTATTTTTACCTTTCTTAAATACATTGATTAAAAATAAAATATCTAATGCAGAAAGTATTGTTTCAATTGGATTTTTCAGACAGGATCTGAAAGTGCTGCGATTGAGTCTCATGTTGTTTATTGTCAGTGGAACATTGTTGATTTCCATGCTGACAAGTACAGATAATCCAATCTATCAGGTATTAGTATTAATTACATACATTTCTATGAATGTTCTTCTTGCGATGTCTATTATGTTTAAATTTGCAAACGAAGTGAGTGATCGTAAATTGAAGTTTAAGACACTGTCTCATATTGGCTTTCTGGATTCTGCAAAGAGCCGCATTATTCTGAAAGAAGTATTCTATCTATATTTGTTGGCTATGTCACAACAATTAGTTGATAATAGCGGTTTTTAGAAGGAGAGCAAATCGCTCTCCTTATTTTTATCCCTACAAA
>QQXM01000090.1 GCA_014610835.1 Erysipelotrichaceae bacterium 7770_A6 | reverse complement strand
GAGGTGTTGAAATTCTTTCAATTCCTCATGTTATTTGAAAATCAATTTCTTGACACCTCATCCAATTTTGGAGCGCCTAAAAAAAAGAGCGAGTGAGCAGAATCGAACTGCCGTGTCCACCTTGGCAAGGTGGCGTTCTACCATTGAACTACACTCGCATGAATGGCGGTTCTGACGAGATTCGAACTCGCGATCTTCTCCGTGACAGGGAGACGAGATAAACCACTACTCCACAGAACCACACTAGGGAAGTTAGAGCCTTCCATACTGTTTTGAATAAACAAGAGCGAGTGAGCAGAATCGAACTGCCGTGTCCACCTTGGCAAGGTGGCGTTCTACCATTGAACTACACTCGCATAAATGGCGGTTCTGACGAGATTCGAACTCGCGATCTTCTCCGTGACAGGGAGACGAGATAAACCGCTACTCCACAGAACCATGATATGGCGAGGAAAGAGGGATTTGAACCCTCGCGCCGGTTGCCCGACCTATGCCCTTAGCAGGGGCACCTCTTCGGCCTCTTGAGTATTTCCTCAATAATATCTGCCAAGCGCATCCTTTCGCTAATGCTTATTCAGCGCTCAAATAATATATCATGCCACAATTATAAATGCAACTGTTTTTAGAAAAATTATTACAAAGATTTTAGTCAAATTGTTTTTTGTACGATAAATTCAACACAAATAACGTCTATTCCATAGTCATTTCCAGTTGTTAATGCCTGATAAATGAATATATCTCCACATTCCTGATATCCTCTTGTATGCATTGTTTGAATAATCTGTTTGAGCTGTTTCATGGAAATGGTCTGGTTAGATGGAACTTCTACAATCGTTCGATAAAAAATGTGTTCTGCAATTTCTTGATATTTATAATTGTCATTTGGATGATTGTATGCAAAAAGCAGACCTGTATCAACAGGATACGTTGATTGTTTTAACGATTCTAAGCGAATACGATAGACAGCACGTGCAATTCCAGAACTGACATAAGTAATTGTCTGCTCTGTAATATTCTGGTTGTTGAGATAGTACATTGTTTTGCGTATACCTGTATCATAGTTTTTATTGCTTTTATATGATTGCAGAATGAGTAAAAGATCTTTTGCGTTTTTGTATTTTGCATATGCCCATTCTGCATCTTGTCTGAGTTGATCAATTTGTTTTGAGAATTGATCTGTTGTATCTTGATAGTTCTGATTTAAGAGCATAGATTGAATTGTCGATAGAGGAATTCCTAGAGAGTTGTATTGTTTAATGAGAATTAATAGGTGTAAATCATGAATTGAATAATCTCTATAATTATTCTCACTGCGTTTTGGATGAATGAGATCTTTCTTTTCATAGAAACGAATCATGTCTTTTGAAATACCTGTCTGTCTACTTGCTTCCTGAATATTCATAATCTCTTGTGAAATAATGAACAAAATCTATTGACCTTAGAACTGTTCCAATCTTTATGATTGTTATCATACAATACGGGAGGAAAAAAAGGAATGAAAAAAGTATTGAGTACAGTACTTTCTACAGCGATGCTTCTTAGTTTAGCTGGATGTTCTAGTAAAGAAACAGGAAAGTATACTGCAGGAACTTACACAGGAAGTGGCAAAGGGCATAGTTCTGATGTTAAGGTTACCGCAACATTCTCTGCTTCTGAAATTACAAAAGTAGAACTTGATGTGTCTGGAGAAACTGAATCCATTGGTGGTGCTGCCAGTGAAGAACTGCAGAAGCAGATCATGAAAAAGCAGTCTAGTGATATTGATGGTGTAACTGGTGCAACAGAAACATCTAACGCTGTTAAAGCAGCTTTAGAAGATGCAATTGCACAGGCAAGTGGTTCTGAAAACAAAGAAAAGACAGCTTTAAAAGATGGTACATATGAAGAATCAGCAGCCAGCTTTGGTGTTATGGGTTTAATGAAGGGTGAAGTTACAATTAAGGATAACAAGATCACAGACATTAAAATTACAGAAGAATCTGATTCTTTAACAGCACAGTGGTTCCAGGTTGCTGAAAGCAAATTGATTCCTAGAATCATTGAAGCACAAAGTGTAGGCGTTGATTCTATTACAGGTGCAACGACTTCTTCTGGAGCAATTAAGAACATTGTTTCTTCAGCAATTGAAGATGCTGGTGGAAAGAGCAGTGAATGGATGAGTGCTCCTGAAAAGAGCAGTGAAGTAAAGAAAATCGATGGCTATGATGTTATTGTTGTTGGGCTTGGCGGTTCTGGTCTATTGTCATACTGTTCTGCAGCAAAAGCAGGTGCAAAGGTATTTGGTTTAGAAGCAGCTGGTGAAATTGGTGGTAACTCTGCTTCTGTATACGGTCCAATGGCATTAAATAGTAAGAATCTTGCTGAAAAGTATAATGATGGCAAAGACTATATCAATGAAGACGATGTTTACAACACATGGATTGATTATGTTGGAACAGATGAAAAGGCTGATGTTATTAAGAAGGCTGTTTATGAATCTGGTTCTGCATTAGATTACTACATGAATAACTTTGATTTCTCATTTGATGGCATGGGTGGCTTACTTGGCTCTTTCGTTGTTCCATCATGGGATAAAGAATGGACTGTTTATACAGCAGATGAAGAAAACTCTAAGTGGTACGCATTTGGGCCTGACCATACATATCAGTTCCAGGCTGCTTTAGATAAAGCAAAAGCAATGAATGATAAAAATGATTATATGCTTGAGCTTACTGCAGAAGAACTTCTTACAGATAAAGATGGCAATGTTACTGGTGTGAAGGCTGTCAGCTATGATGGTACAACTTATGAAATTTCTGGCAAGTCTGTCATTTTAGCAACAGGCGGTTTCCTTGGCAATGATGAAATGTTGAAGGAAGTATATGGCAGCACAGTGAAGTCTATTGGTGATACAGTCAATGATGGTACAGGTATCAAGATGGGTCAGTCTGTTGGCGGTGCAACATATGCATTAGGTACATTGCCAATGATTCACGTATCTCAGATTCCAAATATCATTCGTGATGATTCTTTGACAGCTGATCAGAAGGCAATTCTTTCTGCAATTGCTACAACAACAGATGCAAAGGAAATTGATGAAACTGGCAAGATCCTAGGAACAAAAGATGAATCTGGTACAACAAACAGTGAATTAACAGTTGGTATTGCATATGCACCTGGTTTCCATTACTACAATGCATATTCTCAGGAAGAAATTGATTCTATGAAGAAGAATGGTTTATCAGAAACAACTGCAGCAGTTTCTATCTTTGGTTTAGGTCAGGGTGGAAAAGTTCCAGCAGCTGGTACAGCTATTGAAGATCTAGATCAGATTATTGATGTAGCAATTGATACAAACAATGCATGGAAAGGTACACCAGAAGAATTGGCAAAAGCTTTGAACATGGATGAAGAAGCATTGACAAAGGCTCTTGGTGATGCGGATACAACATACTATTTATTTGAATGTGCTGGATATTCTTATGGTACAGTAGGTTCATTGGATGTAGATGAAAATATGAACGTATTGAAGGAAGATGGTACTTCAATCAAAAATCTATTTGCGGTTGGTCAGGATTCTGAAGGTGTTTGTAACAAGGAAGGAGAAGCATATTCTCCATGGGGTGGACAGGCACAGTCCTGGACATTCGTTTCCGGTAAGATTGCTGGTGAAGCAGCAGCTGCATTAACGAAGTAAAATGAAAAGTCCTGCACTTAAAAATGCAGGATTTTTAATATGTAGTGCTATAATTTTCAGCAAATGGAGGAAAAAGGTATGAATTTGAAAAAACCATTTTCTTATTTTCTGATTGCATCATTGTTGAGTGGATGTGCGAAGCAGCCTGTCAACAGTGTTTCTAAAAATACAACTGCTACGAAAATGACACCTGGAACATATGAAGCAAGTGCAGAGGGTCATAATGGAGCGGTACATGTCAGTGTAACTGTCAGTGAAGATAAAATTGAAAATGTTGAAGTGAAAGACAATAGTGAAACAAGAGGACTCTGTGATCCTGCAATCCAGTTGATTCCTTCGCAAATTGTTGCATATCAGACACTTTCTACAGATGTTGTGAGTGGTGCAACGTATACAACGGTTGCGATTCGTGAGGCTGTGAAAGACTGCATTGAACAGGCTGGCGGAAATCCAGATGCCTATAATGCTAAAATACCAAATGATGAAAAAGGACAGGAAGAAGAATTGAGCAGTGATGTGATTGTTGTTGGTGGCGGTGCAGCTGGTATGGCAGCAACGATTCGTTTAGAAGAAGCTGGTAAATCTGTCATACTGGTTGAAAAAACATCTTCTTTGGGAGGTACGATCCGTGTATCTGGCAGCAACCAGGTTGTTCAGGGTTCAAAAGTACAAAAAGAAGCAGGCGTCACAAATGATTCAGTGAAAAGCATGGAAGAAGATTTCTTGAAAAATGGGGATCAGCTGAATGATACTGAACTGTTAGGTATCTATGCGAAAAATGTTGGAGCAGCGACAGACTGGCTGAGTGATGATGTTGGTGTTCGCTACAATATGGAAGGTGGTTTACATCAGCTTGCGGAATATGCAATAGATCGTGAACTTGCATATGATGAAGGCGGCATAGGTGCAGCAGAGACATTGAATGATAAAGTTCATGCTACGGATGCAAATGTGTTATTGAATACAGCAGCGAAACATCTAATTGTTGAAAATGGAAAAGTTACTGGTGTAGAAGCAGAAAGTCAGAAGGGCAAGAAATATACATTGAAAGCTGATGCTGTGATTCTTGCAACTGGTGGATATGGAAATAATAATGATCTTTTACCGGCAAGTGCTAGAAATGGTTTGTTCTATGGACTAGATTCTTCCAATGGTGAAGGTCTTGTCATGGCGGTTGAAGATGCAAATGCGGGTACTACACATATGGAATATATTAAAGAATATCCGAATGGTGTGGAAACAAGCAAAAAGCATGCGAAAAGTACAATTGCGGGAAATATTACTGCTTTTTCAAAAGCTGCAATCTTAGTGAATCAAAAGGGTGAAAGAGTTGTGAATGAAAAGGCAAGCAATCATGATATTCTGAATGCTTTAAAGAAACAGCCTGGAGAAACATTGTATCTTGTGATGGATGAAGCAACATTCAATGAATGGAAGACAAAACTGGCATCTGCAGGATTGAGTGAAGATATGATTGATGCATATGTTGCAAATAACGGTAAGAGTAAACCTGTTTTTACAATGGGATCTACAATAAAAAAAGCCGCAGAAGCAGCAGGAATTGATGGGAATGTATTAACAAAGACAATTGAAAAGTTCAATACATATGTAGAGGATGGAGAAGACAAAGATTTCCATCGTGCAAAAGAATATTTGACGAGTACATTTGCTGAAGGAAATATCTATATTGTTGAACAGAAAGCACGTTACGCTACAACGATGGGTGGTTTAGATGTAGATGGAAACCTGCAGGTTGTAGATACAAATGGAAAAGTGATTGATGGTTTGTATGCTGCAGGTGAAATCATTGGTGGCGTGATGGGAGATGATTCTCCATCTGGTGCAAACAATGGATGGGCTTTAACGTCCGGCAAGTATGTTGCGGATTATCTAAGCAAATAAGTGATAAGAAACAGTTGCATTGACTGTTTCTTTTTAAGGGATAAAAAGTTAGCTTGAACTAATCTATAAATTATTAGTTTGCGTTAACTGACATTTATAACTTGAGGATGGTATGATACGAATATTGGAGAACTTGGAGAAATGCTGTCTGGTGGAGGAAGTCAAAGAATTGGTATTGCAAGAGCATTTCTGCATGATGCACCATTGATCCTGCTGGATGAGCCTACAAGTAATCTGGATAGTTTGAATGAAGCAGTTATATTAAAAGCATTGAAGGAATCGTGTGATGAGAAAGCAGTATTGCTTGTCAGTCATAGAAAGTCAACAATGTGTATTGCAGATCGTGTGTATTCTAATGAGAATGGAAGAATGAGTTGATAATGGATATTACAGAAAAAAGAGAAAAAGAAAAACAAACAGTACAGTTTATGATTGCGTTGTACTGTTATAAAAAGCATCATACAAAAAAGGGTGAGCTGTGTGAAGAGTGTGAGAAACTGTATGCATATGCATGTAAACGTATTGAGCATTGTCCACACATGGAAACAAAAACGTTCTGTTCCAAATGTAAGACACATTGCTATGCACCTGAAATGAAAGAAAAGATTCGTGATGTGATGAAATTTTCCGGACCTAGAATGCTGCTATATAATCCTGTACTGGCAATGAAGCATATGATCAGTCAATAATCGTAATATTTAGGTTACTATTCACCGATAAATGAATAAATATAAAAGCTGTCAATAGCAGTTATCCACAAAATAAAAAATTTTTCAGAAAA
>QQXM01000089.1 GCA_014610835.1 Erysipelotrichaceae bacterium 7770_A6 | reverse complement strand
GGTTAAACAGGATTGATAGAAAGAGTGAGTATATTGTGAATGACTTGTTTTATGAGTCTTCAACAATATACCAGGAGATTTAAAAAATGGGAAAGATAAAGAGGGGTATCATTGCCCTGACAAGTACTGTCATGGCACTCAGTGCTGCAGTACCTGTATTTGCAGAAGGTGAAGATCCTGCAGATGCAGAACCTGTTACGAAAGTAACTGAAGAAGGTTCTACTGATGAAAGTACAACTGTAGAATCACAAGAAGAGGTTGCACCACTTTCAGACGGTGCACCTGCAACAAAAGACTTTTGGACAGATCTTAACAAAGATGGTTACGTTGAAGTTGGAAAGTACAAAGTCGAAAAAATCAAAGAGAATGTCTATCACATGGATGAAGACATTCAAGCACTTCCTGGTGGAGCCAATGATGAAGCTGGAAATATGAATAATCCATCTTCCATTTACTTTGTTGAAGGAGAAAATGAAGTATTAATGGTGGATTTAGGAAATCCAGCTGGCACTGGTGTGAATGATGCTAAAACAATCGTGAAAGAGATGGTTGGTACTAAGAAGCTATCCATTTTGATTACACATTCACATGGTGATCATACTGGCTTAGGATTAAGTAAAGAAGTATTTGATGGAATTGATGTAAATAAGGTGTATGTCAGCAAGCCAGATGAAGCTGCAGCAAGTACTGCCTTAGCACAATTTGCTGGAAAGATTGAATTGCTTGATGACAACACAACATTTACAGTCAGTGATACAACATATACTGCAACTATTGTAAATGCCCATACAGAAGGTTCTTTAATGGTTGAAGATCTTAAGGATAATGTGTTATTTACAGGTGATACATTTGGTTCTGGATTTGTATGGCTGTTCTGGGATATGAATGGTGGCAATCCAATTGCAGCATTGAATGATGGTATTTCAAAAGCACAGACTGCTTTAAAGAAAATGACTTCTCCAAGTATTCTTGCTGGTCATAGATGGCAGCAGTTCTGGGATCAGAATGCTGAAAGACCTGGTGAAATGTCAATTCAGTATTTCAATGATATGGCACAGGTAATCAAAGGCTTGAGTGATGGAACAACAGTATCCAAGCCTTACAGTGCTGGCGCAGTTACTGGTATAGAACTATCTTCTAATGGAGCAAAAGCTAAAATTGATACAACACAGGAATATGTAGATACATATTTAAAGCAGCTCAATCAAATGAGTGATGCGTATGTTTACAGTGCTACAAATAAATTAGGTATTGAAACTGTGAATAATACTGCTGCTGCATCAATCATTGTTTATCCAGATGGAAGTTTAAGTGATACAGAGGCACAGAAGTATTTAGATGATACTGGTATGAGTACATATGCAGATACACATGCATCTAGTGTTTATGTAGCGCGTCCATCCAATGGTTCTAAGTTTACTGCAAGTGATGTAGAAGGATTCAAAAAAATCGTTGGAAAGATCGTTGTCTCTAGTAATGTGAAACTTGTTGGTATTGGCAATGGTGCAACGTTTATCAATGAAAATCTTTCTCAGTACATGAATTTTGTATCTGGCTTAGCATTAATCAATCCAGAAGGTACTACAGGTAAATTAAGTGCATCTGTACCAACATATGTATCTGGAAATACAAATATTGCAGAAGCATATATTGAAGCAGATCATGCAGCAAAGATCAATACAGATGGATCTGTAACAACATACCAGAATCCAGACAGTCGATTTGAAATTGTTGTTACGGATAGTTCAAGCAAGAATGCAGTAGATGGCTACAAGGCAGCATGGGATACTGTACTTTGCAAGTATGGAAGAATTGGTAACTATATTGAAGGCAATGGGATTGGAACATGGTATTCCAGACCATTGATTACTGGTGATGAAGCAAGTGATTCTGTTAGAAAATATCAGTATTTTGATTCTGTTGACAACATTACAGATATGACTCGTACAATCTATACAGAAGATCTCAATGGTAATGGCATCAAGTCATTATGGTATGTATATGTTCCTGAAAACGTAAAGAACGCAAAAGGAACAGTACCAGTTGTATTCTTAATGCATGGTAATACAAATGATCCACGTACACAGTACGATACTTCCGGATGGGCTTCTGTTGCTTCTAGAGAAGGTATTATTCTTGTATGTCCAGAATGGCAAGGTCATACATACCAAGGCTATACATATGATCCAATGACTTCTGATACAAACTTTACTTCAGAATCAGATTTCATTACAGGATGCTACCGTAGAGTCATGGAAGAATATCCTCAGATTGATCCATCAAGAGTCTATATTTCTGGTTTATCTGCAGGATGCAGAAATACAACAAATAATGGTTTAGTGAATACAAAGTATTTTGCTGCTGGTGCTGGACAGTCTGGTCCATTCAAGAACAATGCTGATGGATTAGCAAAGCTGCAGGCTGGTGTTGCTGCAAATAAAGACAGTTATGATTTCCCAATTATTTACTTCTCTGGTGATAAGGATGAATATCTAGGTGACTGGGATCAGCTAGGTGCTTCTGGCGGTTTAGAAATGGCACAGCTATATGCAGAACTGAATGGTATGAATATTCCTGATGGAAATGATGCTGAAAACCAGGATCTATATGGAATTAACTGGGATGAAACATACACAATTGATGCTGATGCAGAAAAAATCGCTAAAATCAAGGGTGGTATCTTAACATCTGACACTGGCGTAGAAATCTGTATGAACCGTATCTATGGATGGGGTCACTGGAACTATGCACCAGATGCTGAAATGATGTGGAAATTCATGTCTAAGTATTCAAGAAACGTTACAACTGGCAAGACAGTACGTGATGATGTTATTTATGGAAGTGAAAAAGTATTTGTTGTAGGTGATGACTGGGGTCCAGCTGTGAATAAGGTTATGTTGACACTTGATGAAGAAGTGAATGCATCCGATTTAGATCCAACGACATTTACAGTCAAAGAAACAAAGGAATCAACAAACTGGGCAGGTCTTTCAGTATATAATGCAACTTCTCCTAGAACAGTATTAGATGTTTACTTATCTGATGATAAGGGAAATAAAGTAGATGCTCAAAAGGGTAATGTTGTTACAGTTGAAATGTATATTTCTCCAAATGAAGGTTCACCATTCCGTTATGATATACCAACAGGAAGCAACAAGTGGGTCAATCATTATCAGTTAACAGTCAATGGAAAAGCAAAAGATAAGCTGATCAATGTTGATCAGGTTCTTGATCTGAAAGATCATAGCAACTGGGTAACAGATGTTGCTGAAAAGTTTGACGTTACAAAGACATTTACTGGCAGTGATGGTATTGTCATGCCATATGGTCAATATACACCTAAGAGTAATGGCAAGAAGAAGGCATTGGTAGTATGGCTGCATGGTGCAGGTGAAGGCGTAGGTGCTGCTGGTAACTATGGAAATGACAACTACGTAGATCTTCTTGGTAATGAAGTAACAGCGCTTGTATCTGATGAATTCCAGAAATTATATGATGGAGGTGCATATGTTATTACACCACAAGCACAGACAATGTGGATGGATGGTGGAGATGGAAATTACCAGAATGGTGATAAAGGCTCCATGTATGAAAAGACTTTGTTTGAATTGATTCAAAATGTTGTAAAGAACAATCCTGAAATTGATCCTGATCGTATTATCATTGGTGGATGCTCCAATGGTGGTTATATGACAATGGAAATGGTTCTCAAACATCCAGATTACTTCTTGAAAGCTTATCCAATCTGCGAAGCATTCTATGGTGAATTCATTACTGATGACATGCTGAAGGCTGTGAAGAAGGGTGGAACAGAGTTCTGGTTCACATATGCCAAGAATGATACAACTGTTGATCCAACATTAACTGCTATTCCAACAATCAAGCGTATGCAGAAGCTTGGTATTCCAGTACATACATCTGTATGGGATGATGTACATGATACAACAGGCAGATTCTGGCTGGATGAAGATGGTCAGTTAACAAGTGAAAAGACAGGTACACCATATCAGTATATGGGTCACTGGAGCTGGATCTATTTTGATAACAATTCCAATATTTGTGATGACTGCAAGAAGAATGAATGGAAATGGATGGCAGAATACTCACCTAAGAAGGAAGAAACTGTTAAGAAAGACAATCCAAAGAAAGATACAACACAGAAGGAGGATGACAAAAAATCTGCTAAAACATCAGACAACAGTCATGCTGTATTCTATGCAGGTATATTCTTCATGACAATGATTGCATTTGTAGGTGTTGTTGTTATCAAAAAGAAATTTCATTAAAAAAGATATGGAAAGTAAGGTATCGTGATGTACCTTACTTTTTCTATAATAATGACTGACTTTCATTCAATTGTTATTTCATGGTTATATTAGTTTGAAAAATAACTGCGGAAATATGTGTACATGTAGTGTTGTAGCGTATTTTTAATCATCTGTAAATATATAAATTGGAAAATGACTATTGTTCATTTACAAAATTGCATTTTTATAAATGGTATTTATTTTCCGTTGTGTCTTATTTTTTTCTGTGTTAATATTCTTGATATGGGAGGAGTTATGGGTAATGAAAAAAAAATGTAAAAGAGCATTACTATCACTTGCATCAATTTGCATGTGTTTAACAAGTGGTATTGGTATTTTTGCTGAGAATGAACAAACTCCAGTCACATATACAAATGGTGACTACACATTTGAAAAGATTTCTCATCCGAATAAACCAGTTTCCACTGCAGATGGAATTGTTGACTATGTTGGAAATGGAGCAGTCAGCGCAAATGATCAAGGTCAAGGTGACCGTGGTCAAAGTTATTCATGGGCAGCTGTAAGCTATGGAGATTACATGTATGTAGGTACAAACTATGCTGCTATGGGTAATACATTAAAATATATGGATTCTGCATTAGGTGATTCATTTGACAAGGAAACAATGAAGGCAACACTCGATGCATTATTCTGTGGAACATTCTTCTATGGTCAGGAAGATGGAAAAGATTCCAATGGTGTTCTTGTAAAAGTTAATGTAAAAACAGGTGAAACAAAACTATTGATGGCAGACTCAATGAATGGATTAGCTCCATTATTCAGAAATGCAATCAAGTTCAGAAATAAATTATATTTCTGTGGAAGTGTTCATACAAATGGACAAAGAGGTCTTCCAAGTATCTATGAAGTAGATCCAGAAACAGATGAAGTAAAACTTGTATATAGAGGCATTGAACCTAAGGATGCATATGCTGCTGCTCAGCAGAAGATCAGTACTGGTATCCGTGGTATGGCAGTCTATAACGATCAGCTTGTTATCAGCTGTGTTGGCTTAGAAGGACCATACATCATGATTTCTTCTGATCCAAGCAGTGGTAAATTTACAAAAATTGCTACAAAGGCTGATTTATTCAATTATCCAGCATACCGTTTCTCTGATAGTATCTTCGGTGGCTCTATCTGGGAAATTTGTGTATTCAACAATGACTTGTATGTAGCTCTATGTACAGGTACACCTGAAAATATGCCAGATGAACATACAATGCAATCATTTGCAATTGTCAAGGGACATGAAGAAAATGGTTCCTGGACATGGACACCAGTTGTTGGGGATTTGAATGATGGTGCAAAGTATACATTCGGTATTGATCCTGAAAGAACAAGAGCTGGTGCATGTAATATGCTCGTTTACGATGGATATCTATACATCGGTGAGTATCAAGATATTGAAATTGCATTAGAAGAGGTATTATTCAAGAAGAACGTCGAATTCTTAGCTAAGAACCTTGAACAGTCCGTTAACCTTTACCGTATGGACAAGGATGAAAATATTGAACTCGTTGTAGGTGATGCTACAAATATGTTCCCTAATGGCAGTTTATCTGGTCAGGCTTCAGGATTTGGTCAGCATGAAAATGCATACTTCTGGCAGTCTACAGAATATAAGGGTAATGCATACTTTGGTATGTTTGACTCCAGCAGCCTGCTTGAACCAATTGGTCAGTTAACAAACGGTGACTTACTAAACAAGACACCAGAAGAATGGGAAGAACAGTTAAACTATATCAAGGTATTGGTTGAACTCTTACTCAAGAAGAATTCTAACCCAACACCAGATCCAATTTCTTTAGAAGAAAATGAAGAGGAAACAGCAGAGGAAGATGTATTAACAGAAGCTAGAAGAAATGCAGCTCTACGTTATAGTGAGGCTTCTATTGATGATGATAGAGATCTCAATGACATGATTGAACTTACAGATGAACAGACAGCTGATTTAGAGGCATTCATTAATGAAAATCCAGAAGACCTCAACACTGTTGAAGGAGAAACAGCATCCGATTTAGTTGATACAATGTTTGGCTTAACAGAATTAGGTGATCAGTTGGATGAATCTGGCAATGAACAGTTCATTAATAACTATGAACAAATTCTTGATTTCGTTAAGGAACTTATTAAGAATTTACCAGAAGATCAGCAGCAGAAGATTCTTGATCTTGTTGAAACATTACTACAGGTTACAGAAAGAGATAACTTATTAGCTTTCAAGACAATTCTACAGACATTATCTAAATCTATCCGTGGATTTGATATGTATGCAACTGGTAATGGTGTTGACTTCACAACAGTTACACAGAACGGTTTTGGAGATCCATACAATCATGGCTTAAGAGTATTCGCGCAGAGTGATGACTGGATGGCTATTGGTACAGCAAACCCATTCTATGGAACACAGCTATGGAAGCTTCAGGAAGAACCAACAAAACCAACAGAACCAAGTGAACCTGTAAAGAACATCTTTACAATCACATTTAATGATCAAAAAGGTAACGTAACTACTGTTAA
>QQXM01000088.1 GCA_014610835.1 Erysipelotrichaceae bacterium 7770_A6 | reverse complement strand
GAAAAAACTTTCTATTTGCGGATACAATAGAAGGTGCCAAGGCAACTTCTATGTGGTTCAGTTTAATCATTTCTGCAAGAATGAACCACCTGGATGCAGAGAAGTATCTGATCTATGTACTTGATCAGCTGTCTGCATCAGAAACGATAACAGAAAAACTGGTTGAAAGATGTCTGCCATATTCAGATCAATTGCCAGCATCTCTTAGAATGTAAAAGAACAGGATATATACTATTTGTTCATTAGGAACACTTCTATAGTACATATCCTGTTTTCTCTTATCTAGACGGTATTTATTTGACGCTTAC
>QQXM01000087.1 GCA_014610835.1 Erysipelotrichaceae bacterium 7770_A6 | reverse complement strand
ATGCTGCTCTTTGTCATGATCTGATAGTCTGTATTGAATCCAAATATTTCATGAAGCTCATCAGTAAGGCCGGTTCTTGTATAGGAAGGCTGATATCCTGTTCCCGGGATGATATGCAATTCCATTTTTCTTAGTGTTGTTATGATCTTTTCTGCTGTGTATTTTTCTTTCAGCTTTTTTTCAAGTATCCGATAGATCATCAGTGAAAGATAGCAGATTAGAAAATGTGCCTGTATTCTGTCTTCTCTGGAAAGATATACAGGTCTTGCCTGAAATTCTGTTTTCATGATTCTGAAAGATTCTTCGATCTCCCATCTCTGTTCACTTACTCTGATGATTTCCTCTATACTGAATCATTTACAAGATCTGTGCAGATTGCATAATAGCCGTCATACATCATTTCACTTTCTATTTTTTCTTCATCAAGTGAATACAGAGTTCTGTCTGCAACTTCATATTCGTCAGTAACTGCTGTCTTTTTAATGAATCTGGCTGGATCGTTCTGATTTCCATGTTCTTTTTTTCTGGATCCATTTTCAATCATTTTTTCTGCACGTTCTATCTGCTTTTCTCGAATGGAGCACTGATAGAGCGCATATTTTGGTGAGTAGGTAACGATCATCATCTGATTCGGCACTTTCTTTGAACTGTATGGCATGATCTTGTAATAGACATGTGATGCATATTTTTC